>CAYRWQ010000016.1:16572-18442 GCA_964428075.1 uncultured Bdellovibrionales bacterium | reverse complement strand
AAGACATATTCTATGCACACTCTCAATAATACTCACCCAGAAAAGAATCAAAAATATCCGTTGCGAGTCCAACTGGCAGGGGAAATTGTAGCGGAAATCGTGCTTCCAGTACGGCAGACGGGAAAGATAGCACTGATCGCTACGGGACTCCCCTCATCCCCATCAAAGGGGGAGTTGCTTCGTTTTCTCGCCGACCAAGGGTATGTGGCCATACTGCCTCGTTATCGGGGAACATGGGAAAGTGGAGGTGCGTTTCTTGAACATTCACCAGCACAAGATATCACCGACGTGATCAATGCTTTAGTTTCGTGTCCAGCGCTCACCGATCTCGCTACCAAAGAGATTTTCTCACTTCGAATAAGCGCCTTCCACCTTTTCGGTTTCTCCTTCGGGGGCCCAGCCGTTCTTCTGAATTCGGCGCATCCGTTGGTCAAAAAAGTCATCGCCGTTTCCCCTATTCTTGATTGGAAAACGGAAGGGGAGGATGAACCATTTGAAAAACATGTTGCATTTGTGACGGCCGGATTCGGAGGAGCCTATCGTGTGACACACAGGAGTGACTGGGACAAGTTATTCCAATCTGATTTTTATAATCCACTTACACAGGTGAGACGAATTGATGGTCACAAGATTTTCATCATACACGCGCGAGATGATCGCGTGGTTCCGTACGAACCAACGCATACATTTTCAGCGAAAACTGGGGTGGCCGTGTACCTGAAACCCCATGGCGGACACTCCCTCAATATTACCAGTCGTTTTTTGTGGAAAAAAATCAATGTATTTATCACTCATAGACACACGTAAGAGGAGAGACGAGATCTTTGATTTTAGATGAGATTGTGGCATGTCATCATCTGTCTGCATTGCACTATACTACCACTGACTCCTTTCGATGTTTTACAGTCACATGCTATCATGAAAAGTGTATCAATTTGATATATTTTTTATTATGAAAAGAGAGGAGGCGAACGCATGAAGTCATAGATCGAATCAAGAGAAAAGTCCTTTACCTTTGCTATCACAATACAATAATAATAAACAAACAAGCACACTTGGAGGAAGGAAACGGGTTCATGCCACAACCACTTGTCGAACCATTAGACCTAAGCCGATACGACTACGACGTGCGCACCACAATACATACGGTACACGATACTCGATTGCCAAATCGTTCCTTGCCATTGCCCTGTTGCCCGTCTGATATCATGGGTCTTACCTATGAGGAGATCATCGCTCTGCTCGACGGAATACGTCAAAGACTCCTGTCAGACATGAGAACGAATGCGGGTTACGATCCCCCTGAGCGTTTCCAAGAAAGAGCACTGATGATTGTCGAAATATACTGTGTGATCTCCCGTATTCGGAAGATACACACGTGATGATTCGAGAAAAGCGATCAACATGCGTGAACGTTCGACCAATGGTTTTTTCCATACGACAGACTCTCCCCTGATTTTTCATAGAAAACAGGGGAGAAATTTTTGTATGCTACCTTCAATGGGGGGCTATATTACGGTATATCTAAAAATGAATGGGATGATCTATCTCTCGGCCACCACACCACATATGGAAGTATGGAAGGCATAAGTAATAAAAGAATAAGCGTATTCTCCAGAGATAATAGAGATACGAATTTAAATTGATGTCGTATAAGTTACATTATGCGACATGATAAATAGAAAGGAAAAACAGACTGTCTCGCTGAGACTTCGTGCCTCATATATTCATACGACACCGACGAAATAAGACTCCACTCGACACGTAGATCGTGTATCCTCGATTGCACGCTCTGCTTTTACCAAACCATGAATTAGTACTCTTTCTCGATGAATGAGCATTTCTCAAAAAATACGTTTTATACATTATG
>CAYRWQ010000016.1:0-16472 GCA_964428075.1 uncultured Bdellovibrionales bacterium | reverse complement strand
CATCCACCGACGAGAAAACCTGATTCCTCCCAGCTCGTTTCGCATCATACAACAATGTGTCCGCTTCATCGATAATATGATCAATCATGGAATCAAGATTGCGGTTTTCTTCTGATATCAACCCCATTCTCACCCCGCAGCTTGCTGTCACACAGAGCGATGCCGGAAGAATACCAGTGGCTCCTGTGGCTAAAGCTTGGCGAAATTCCTCAAGGCGACTAATAGTCTGGGAGATATTGTTATCCCCGACGATGAACACGAGAAATTCATCACCACCCAGACGACAGACTATATCGATCTCCCGTCGTGCGAAATACTGATGAAGCAGCCTACTCGTAAGGCGAATCACTGTATCTCCCATCGGATGTCCGACGGTATCGTTCACAGCCTTAAACCCATCAAGGTCGATGGCAGCGACCGTAACAACCGTAATCCGCTGGTTACTGTTCGCACCAGTATCATCATGAGAAAGCCTCATTCGAGTTCGAGCGCTGAACACCGTATGAATCATCAAGAACATCCCACGCCGGTTCAAGAGACCAGTGAGCGGGTCGACACGGGCTTCCTTTTTAGCAGAATTTCGTTCATCTTCCGTCTTGGCTAATTGCCTGTGTAACCGAACGAGTTCGGCTTCATACCAGACATACGCCAAGCACGCGCCAACGATCTCGAGGGCAAATAGCACAGCAATAGACAAAATCCACCACTGGGCTCCGTATGTCGAAATCAAGAGAGTGATGACCGACACAGCCCCGATCATCGATAGAACAAAAACTACCCAGAAAAGAAAAATGACACGATTCCGATGCATTGAGAAAACCTCCATTTGAAGTTGTGAAAGAACAAAAATACCTTTTGATATGATAGCACTAATTCATTAAATAGTCAAGTGTATGCAGTAGGTGATAAGTGGTAGAATAGATGGAAATTACCATATAAAAGCCTCGTCTGAAACATGCAGGGAGAGCATTGTCTCTTCTTGAGGAATCCGAGTATCATCTTATTTCTTCAACACCCATACACCCTATGCGCCTTTCCTATTCAGGTCTCGGATCCTACGAAACCTGTCCCCTCAAATACAAGTATCAATACATCGACCGGATCAAAGAACCGAAATCGAAAGATCAGGTTTTTGGAACGCTTATCCATTCGGTACTCCACTATTACCACACCCCTGCCCTACTCGCACCGAACCTCGAGCAGACGCTCGATTTCTATGCCAAACGTTGGAACAGCGAAGCATTTGAGAATGAGCTTGAAGAGCGGGCAGCTTTTACCGAAGGAGTCAAAATTATTGAACGATACTGTCGAGAGAATCGTCCAGAAAACTTCACTATCGTCGATCTCGAAAGCCGGTTCTCAATCGAGATAGGAAGTGAAACGACCGAAAGACACACGCTTTCCGGTATCATCGATCGTATCGACAAGACGGACGAGGGATACGAAATCATCGATTACAAGACCACAAAAAAAATGCCTGCCCAGGAGAAAGTGGACAATGATCTCCAACTCTCAATCTATCTCAAGGCCTTTCTCAATCGCTACCCAAAGGAAACGGAACATCTTGATACCTTGACGGTGAGTCTCTACTATCTCAAGCACGGAGTCAAACTCTCATCCAAGCGGACTCGGGAACAACTCGACCAAATCGAACCGGCCTGCTTTCGGGTTATCGAGGCAATCGAAGCAGGGAAGTTCGACCCCCAGCTCTCACCGCTCTGCGACTGGTGCGGGTATCAAAAAATCTGTCCACTCTGGAAGCACAAGTTTGCAGAAACACGGGCATTCGAAACGGGCGAGGTCGAAAAGGCCATCGGCGAATACCTCGATCTCAAAAGTCAACTCTCGGCAGAGAAACTCCATCTCATGAAATTGCAGGAAACGATACTCGCCTACATGGAACAGGAAGGCGTCGATCGCGTCTTCTCAGAACAGGGTATCATCGGGAAATCCTTGCGTAAGACATACAAATATGATGAGGCCCGGATCCGCGCCCTACTTGAACCGCTCGACAAGTGGGAAGGAGTATTGAAAATTGATGGGATAGCGTTGCGCAATATCCTGGCTACTCTTCCCTCCCCTCTCAAAAAAGAAATCGAATGCGCAAAGAAACTCGACAAGGAATCAGTCAGTCTGTCAGTCAAACGAGTGAAAGATATTGAGGGAAGCGAGGATCTGGCAGTCTGAGTACGAGCTTGATACGAATAGTAACTCAAAAAATATGAGACAACGATACGAAGGTGGCTGCCATTGCGGAAAAACCCGTTATTCAGTTGCAGTAGATCTTGACAGAGTCATCGCCTGCAATTGCACGCACCGTTCAATCAAAAGTCTGCTGCTCGTTTTTATTCCTCGTCAGGATTTCCGCGTTCTTTCAGACGAAGATCATCCCAATGAATATCGGTTCAATCAGAAAGTAATCACTCATCTTTTTTGCCGAGCATGTGGAGTCGAATCATACGCCTTCGGCAAGGATAAGATGGGATATCCGATAGTCGCTCTGAATGTCCGAACACTGGATGCAATTGATATAAGTAGTTTGAATACAGCAACGTTCGACGGACTTCATCTGCTTTAGCATTTCTCCATACAGTTGAAAAAGCCAAGAACTGACTAAACAGAAACCGTCCTGATATGTATATTATATCAGGACGGTTCTTGTTTCACTTCGGCAGAATAGGCACATGCAGTGGTGCTATCTTTCCTCTCGTTCACTCAAAATGAAATCACGATCGAGAGTCTCGTTAAAAGTTTTGATATTCCCCTGCTTATCAATAATGGTCACGTTCATCGGGCTGCCAGTCACTCCCGCTTGCTTGCCCACCTGAAGATCATACCATTCGCTCGTGTCGATTGTTTTCGGCAGAGTATATGTAAACGTGACTGTTTTCTCTGACGCGAGTGGAACACCAACGATGGTACCAACATATTTCTTACCAAGCTCATTGCCGTACGTTGGAGTATCACCGTTTGTGACACTCGTCACGAAACTGCCTTCTGGAAGATACGCACGGAGATAGGTGATATAGTCTTTGGTATACCAATCACGCGCAGCTCCAGTATGCGTGTAAATCATTTTGAGTGTCGCCTCGGGTATTTCCTTCGAGAGATCAACTGTGTATTCGATCCTGCGGCGCATATGATAATCACTTTTTAAGGCACCAAGGTTGGCATCTGTGAGCATGAAAAAATCGTCGTTCCATTTCGTATCGACTGATCCATCCCAACCAGCATGAATCACCACTCCTTGCAAGTACTCATCCACGAAATATACCTGAATCGCTTTGCTATGCAGACTGCCAAGCATGATATTAAAGAGCTCATACTTTTTGTCCAGAGGCAACTCCTTTATTTCGACCAAAATCAAGTCACCAAGCGTCTTGAGAATGGATTTTCGATCACCAGCTTTGATGTTCTGATGCTGATAACCTTGTTCGACTTGATATTCGAGATCAATCGCCGCATTATCCGATGTATACGTTCCAGGAAATCCCTCTGGTTTCACTGGACCAGTGATCCTGAGGAGCGATGACAAGACTTCAGTCGTGATGCCAATCACTCCATCGAATCGCTCTTCACCATTCCCCATTTGGTAGAAATACACAGCTTGACGAGCATTCGTCGGAAAGTCTGGTGAGAAATTGGAGTCACGCAACTTCCAAGAGCCGATACGCAATAATTGTTCCATTGGATACGGTGGAGTGACCGTGTCCGGAATACGCCCATCAAAATTACTCGTATCATGGGCTGAAAACTCGATAACATTTCCATCCTTAATTTTCAGGATACCAAAAGATCCGATGAATCCGCCACCTGGTCTCAACTCGAGATTATTCTGGAATAGTATAAGAAAGGTTCGGGTCTCACCATTTGTATGCATGAGTTGATTAGCAATGAATGCGAGCGCCTCAACATCAGAACGACGTTCCTGTGAAATCGGAAGTATCGACGCAAAATGAGCTAAACGGATCCAACCTTGATGCCGTACCTCCCAGAAAACAAACCAGCCAATGAGAAAAATGCCCGAGAAAACGGCAAAGCGAGTCCAATATTGAGCATGTGAAAGATGTGACATACTAGTGATCCTCTTTTAATAGGGCATTTAAACGACGTCGATATTCTTCAATCGTGGGTTCAGAGAGGGACGGTGTCTTTTCATTCACCAGAGTGTCTCCGACCGGTTCCTCATGCACAGGAGCTGGTGAAACTTCTTCAGTATTCGAGCCCGAAAATTGAGCGAGAAAAGCAGCCTCATCAATAAACGGAAGATTAGACGGGGCTTCTGCGCGCACAAAGGCAGATGAAGGCATACTGACATCCGGTGTTTTTTTTGGAACATCCTGAGTCACATCCTCTTTCTGCTGAACCACAGGCTCAATCAATGGATGAGGGGATAGGTTAATAGGTTCTCGCTGCTTTTCTGCCCGCGCCCGCGCCTCACCTTCCTCGCTAAAAAGCACCGTTGGTTTCTTGGGTACAAATGTATCGGGTCGAAAAGTAGGCAGTGCAGTTTCGGTCGATCGTGCCACCATCGAAATTTCATCTGAGAATGGGGTGCTGTTCTTCTGTAATTGAGTAGTTACTGTGTACGAGCCAAAGCGTATCAGAGAGAAGAGCAGTGTCACACACAGGGCCAAGAGCATCCCAACCATCAGACTGGAGGCAATCCAAAAGAACGGCTGCGAAATTGACGCGCGAACAACAGGACTTTCAATCAGTCGAATTGAAATATCCGAACGGATATCATAATACATACCGACTTTTTGAAACAATACAGTGGTCATCTGACGAGCGAATATCATGGCCTCTTCACGATTGTTTGTTTGAATTCTGTAGGTGATCACTCCACTTTCCCCATGTCGTTCGACAGAAAGCATGTTCTTCCAATTGGCAGATCGGGCATCAATTGACTCTTCATCAAGAGAAGAAAATTCTGTTAATCGGTTGTCACTCGCTAACAGCGCGTCAAAGAAAGAAAGTGTCGTAGGAAGTATGGCGATATTTTCGACCATCTGATCGGCTACGTTCATACTCTCTGTTGTCGGCAATACCAAAACAGATACCTCGGCTTGATAGCCCCGGAACATATCGAGTGACACAAAGGCTGCTGTACCAATACAAAACAACGCAAGTATCGAAAAAAATGGTTTGTGTAATGATTGAAACATAGCCTATTTATTCTTCAAAATAAGGACGTCCTTCCACAGTCCTGGCTTCTCGAGAAGCAATTCCTCATATATCGCTAACGTTCGTTTAGCAATAGCTCGCCAATCATATTCTGAACGAGCACGTTCTCGGGCAAGAGTTGAAAGGTTTTTCATTGTATCAGGACGATTAATAAGCGAGGATAACTTCTGTTTCAGATCAGGAATATTTTTTGATTCAAAGTACACACCACATTCAGAAATCACTTCGTGATGAGCAGCGACATCGCTTGCCACACAAGGTAAGCCATATCCCAGTGCTTCAAGCAGTGCTAGCGGAAGCTCTTCGTCTTCTGACGGCTGCACAAAAACACCAGCATGTGAATATAATTGCTCGAGTGCTTCGCCGGAACGTTCGCCGGTGAATACGATATCACTGTCCTCCGCTGCCAGAAAATGGAGATACTCCATGTAATCTTTCGTTTCTACATGCGCTCCGACAATCACCAACTTCCATCCACTACTTGGTAACTCAGAAGTTTCCTTCAAAGCCTGAAAGGCTTTGATGAGATAATGAATTCCCTTATGACGCACCAGTCGTGAAACGGACAATATATAGCGCCCTTCCTTCAAACCACACTCTTTCAAAAAATCCGTCCGCTCCGAAACACGCACATCGGCACCATTTGGAATCATGATGAAAGACTTACGATATGTTTGCGTCGCGTAATCTGCCAGCGTTTTGGAAATCGCAATGGTGCGTTCAGGTACCCGGCAAGTCACCCATTCCGCGAAATGAAGACAGAGTCTCGCAAAGCCGTTCCATTTCTGATGGAAATAGTCCCGACTATGGAAAGTTGCAACCACACGCATGTCCGGACGCAATAACCGAAGGAGGAGTGAAAAGACGCTCGGTCCAATCGAATGGAAATGTATAACGTCGTAGTCCTGGAAAAGCGCGTGCAATGTGGCAACGCAGGTATGCGAGATAGCATCCAAATGCTTTGTACGAATACTCGGCAGAAAGACACGTGACACACCTTGGAAGTCATGTGTTGTATCTCCCGTATAGTGTGCTCGTGAATACACAACGACATCATGACCTGTAGCTGCCATTGCAACAGCAAGTCGTTCGACATGCTTCTCCACCCCACCCGACCGGGCCGGTATGCCTTTTTGTCCGATAAAAGCTATTTTCATACGTATGCTCACCCTATACAGAGAATAACGTGGTACATTCGGTCCCGAGAGAGTCCGAGACTTATTTCACCGAGATAACCTGGGACACATTGCCGAGTGTATTTTTCTCGATAGTGCTCTCATTGATACCGGTGCCAAAATCAACATTACCAAACATGGTCATGCCTTTGGCAGTCTTGCCAAGTCGAGCAACTCCATAACGATCATTACCGGAAATTTTTGCCTTCTTGAATCCAATGGTCCCCTGCCCACCAAAGGAGATGATTTCGATACCCTCACGATGATTGTTTTTGAAGGTATTGTTTTTTGACCAAATACTCGCTCCGTCTAAGACGAGCTTAGCGCCACTACCACGGTTCGCATTAAACTGATTCTTCTCGAACCAAGCATGGGTTCCGGAGGCGAGATCAACTCCATCACCCTGATTGTCATGAATGTTGGAATTGATAATCGTGATAGAACGTTTCTCGGAATAAATACCCGTCCGATCGCTCTTGTCCACCTCGACCTTATCAACGAGAACACGCTTCTTCTTGGCGACATCGGCCGAGTCAACATGAATACCATCACGCTCACTCCGGGTGACTCGAATATCATACAAGTGTGCCTTGCTGTCCTTCAGGATACGTACACCATGACGTCCGCCCTTGATGGTCACGTCTGATATCTTACTCCCGTGCTCCATTTCAACAGTTGGCTTTTCGTCATTTTTCGCTTCAATCACAATATCCTCACGATCACCGCCAGCCCCATACAACCATACCTCCTTTGGCAGTGTGATATTTTCTTTGTATGTTCCTTTCTTCACTTCCAACTCATCACCCGCGCGAGCATATTTCAACCCTTCAGCGATAGTGTTAAACGGGTGAGACTTTGAACCATCCTCGGTGCCAGAAGCCTTGCTATCAATATGGATAACTTTCCCGCTTCCAAAGACTGAAAACGGAACCACTACCAACGCGAGCAGCACTATGCCCAGCGCCATACCTTTTTGAAATCCAAAATTCACCATGTTCATAGAGAATATGTCTCAGTAAATTAACTTGATATAATAGCAAATAAGCAGTTTTTTGTCAAGGATGGGACAATCAGAGTACAATAGAGAGGTCTTTTAATTTTCGTTCTTCATAATTTTCTTCTCCTATGCAGCTTTCCTCTTTATTCCACCCGCACTCCATCGCCGTCATCGGAGCCTCGACCCAAGAAGGCAGTGTCGGTTGGAGTCTCTCTCAAAATATTCTGAAACAATTTCCAGGTGAGACATATCTCGTTAATCCCAAGACCACCGAGCTCTTCGGCAAACCCTGCTTTCCATCTGTTCTGGCTATACCAGCCGACATTGATTTAGCCATCATCGCCATTCCTGCCGCTTTGGTTCCAGCTATCTTGAAAGAATGTGGCGAGAAGCATACTGCTGCTGCTGTCATCATCTCCGCTGGTTTCAAAGAAACGGGAGGCGAAGGAAAAAAACTTGAAGCAGAACTCGTACGGATTGCAGAGCAATATGCCATCACGCTGCTTGGTCCAAACTGCCTTGGATTTCTCACGCCCAAAGAACAACTCAATGCGTCTTTCGCCAATACGCTTCCCCTCCCTGGTTCTGTGGCTTTCTTTTCTCAGAGCGGTGCGCTTCTCACAGCACTCCTTGATATGGGAGCACGCACGCTTGGGTATCGTGCATGTATCAGCACAGGAAATAAAGCACTCCTCAAAGAAAATGATCTCCTCAAATTTTTCGCTGCCGATGAAGAGACAAGGGTGATCAGTTTCTATGCTGAAGACCTCTCAGACGCGCACAGTCTTATTGAAACCGGCCGCGCACTCCTCAAACGAGCAGAACCGAAACCGGTCATTGTACTCAAGTCAGGGAAAACTGCCGCGGGCACTGCGGCTTCTTCTTCACACACCGGTGCACTTGCCGGAAATGATGCGGCCTACGCTGCCCTGTTGAAACAGGCTGGAATGATTCGTGTCGATGGACTCGAAGAATTGACGGCTACCCTTGAGGTCTTTTCAAAAAATCCACTGCCAGCCGGCCATCGTGTCGCTCTGTTGACCAATGCCGGTGGCCTCGGGGTCATGGCCACTGATGCCTGTGTTGAACACAATCTCGTACTAGCAACTTTTTCTCCCGAAACACTCACAGCACTCCAGTCTTTTCTCCCCTCTGCGGCCAATAGTCATAATCCCGTTGATGTCCTCGGTGATGCACGAGCAGATCGCTATGAGCGCGCCCTCACCGCGATACTCGCTGACCCGACAGTCGATATGCTCATGGTCATCATCACACCGCAGGCCATGACTGAAGCCAGAAAAACGGCCGAGGCTCTTGTGAGCGCGCGCGATCGTTTCAAGGAAAAGGTCATCATTGTTTCACTCTCTGGAGGAGCAGCACTCGCCGAAGCTGCTCTTTTCCTTGAAAGTCATCAGGTAACCGTTTTCCGTTCGCCCGAAGCAGGAGCTCGCGCACTCGGGAAGCTCGCGACAGTCACTCATCTCCGCGAACAAACAGAATTTACTCCTTTTGATTTTTCTGATATCAACCAAGACATCGCGCGTGCTGTATTTGAACGCGCGCGAGCACAGAATCATTTACAACTTTCTGAAACAGACTGCATCGAGTTTCTTTCGGCGTATGGTTTCCGCTTTCTCAGTAACAAGGTTGCGACTTCACGTGAAGCCGCACTCAATATTGCACAATCTTTCAAAAAAATGGTGGCCCTTAAAATCGTTTCCCCTGATATTACTCATAAATCTGATGCTGGTGGCATACTACTCAACATCGATCCCGATCAAGCTGATCTTGCCTATGATACTCTTTTAGCTACGGTCGCTGAGCGCGTACCCGAAGCGAAACTTGAAGGTGCCTTAGTTGTGGAAATGGCCAATTCAGGTGGAAGGGAATTCATCCTTGGGCTCAAAAAGGAACCTGGCCTTGGGACACTCGCCATGGTTGGGCTTGGTGGTATTTTTGTCGAGGTCTTCAAAGACGTAAGTTTTCGTTTCGCCGAATCACTCACGCGTGAGGATGCGAAGATGATGCTTCAAGAACTCAAGAGTTATCCCCTGATTGAAGGGGCCCGCGGTCAAGCTGGCCTTGATCAGGAGGCCCTGATTGATGCGCTTGGTCGACTCGCTCGTATCGCACAAGATTTTCCGGAAATCGTCGAATTGGATATTAATCCCCTGCTCGCCTTCCAACACGGCTCTCACTTCCGAACCCTCGATGCTCGAATCAGGATTGAGTAGCATATTTTCTACCGGCCTCTCTCAACTGAAAACACTGGCTTAAAAGCCAGTTTTCTGTTTCATCCTTTTGTGAGGTATTGACAATATAAACAGAAAAGTATATAATTACGAGTTAAGTATAAATGCGGTAACTATACACATGGAAACTATTAACGCATTAGGCGTTAGAATTGATAACGTGAGTCTTCTCAGAGCGAAACGCCTCGTCTCTCGTTTTTTGTCTACCACACATTACCATCAAATCGTGACAGTCAATCCAGATTTCATCATGACTGCTCGACACGATGAGTACTTTCGTTCCGCAGTGAACGGGGCTGACCTCGTCCTAGCGGATGGAGTTGGTATCCACCTGCCAGCATTTCTTCAGGGCAAAAAACTCAACGCCCGGATTCCAGGTGTTGATTTTTCAGAATATATACTTGCGTATGCACAGGAAATGAATCTGGAAATTTTTCTCGCTACCAGAAACGACGGGTTGAGTTCATATATCGAAACAAAGGCAGCGATACTGACACGGTATCCACATCTCCGAATCTATGGCTGTGATGTGAATATCCATTCATCAAAATTTCTTATCAATACACAAAAAAAAGTGCGCGGTGATATTGTGCTTGCAAACTTTGGTGCGCCGATGCAAGATGTCTTCCTCTCACAACTCCGCTACCTTCCCGGCCAGACGGTTCGTCTCGGTATAGGCGTCGGCGGCACATTTGATTTTTGGACAGGGAGACAGACTCGAGCACCGATTTTTATTCAAAGAATCGGTTTGGAATGGCTATTTCGGCTCATACTCCAACCAAGACGGCGGTTGAAAAGAACGTTCAATTACGTCATCATATTCTCACTTCTCTGTCTTCAGTCAGCGTTCAAAGACAAGATACGTTTTTACGAACTCTCCCTCCGACACCATTTGCTGATGCTCAATAAAAGTCGCATGCGTTTTACGAATGCGATACAACGCAACACCTATTTCTTCTGAAGGACTTTCGTATAAGCGGAAAGAATTTCTTCCTGATAACGTGCGGTAGTATACTCATCCGCCGTCTTTTTAGCATTTCTGAGAATATTCTCTATATCGTGCGTTCCAAGCCCTAAAAGACAGCGTGTGAGATCTGAAGCATCACCGACCTGAAAGAGAAATCCGTTTTCCCCATCATTGATAATGTCGGGAATACCGCCAATACGAGACGCGATTATCGGTGTACACGATCGCAATGAATCCATAAGCACGAATGGCTGGTTTTCATACCACATAGCTGGCATGATAACCGCTTTTGACCTTCCAATACGTTGAATGAGTGCTTCGCCGTATTCACTTCCAACAAAAGATACACGTTGCGTTATTCCGAGATCATCGGTCAATGCCTCGAGATACGACTTATCAGGTCCGAAACCGACAATCTCCAATTTTTTGTCTGGTAGTGATACGAATGCCCGTAAAAGTACTTCGACACCCTTTTCCGGAGAAAGCCTTCCAAAGAAGAGATATGTTTCTTCGCGGTCTTTCCAGGGTAGGTGTGCGAGCGACTCCAAGGCAGCCGTCTGAGTGATGACAGGATGGTGTATCCGTAGTATAGAGCCAGCAAAACCAAAATCACGGTACTTCTGAATCAAAAAATCGCTCGGAGAAAGGTATAGGGCTACCTGACGGTAACTTCCGAGCATATCGTGCAGCCACTTCTCTAAGGCGCAAACAAGACTCTTGGCGAAAGAGTGCTTGATAACTCGATCAAGAATACACCGTATTCCCGAAGCGGAATCCCAAATCTGTCTTTTAGCGAAATCGTAGAGAAAATAATTCGGGGAAACAGCCTTAAAATCACAAAGTGTGAGGACAATCGGAACACGCTTCTTATACAAGGCCCGCAGTACCGAAGGAGAGAGCTGATGGTACACATTGAAACAATGCGCGACATCAGGATGAAACTCATCGATGACTTTCGTGATATTCTCGAAGGCTTGTTGGTTCCAGATGATACGCCATCCGATACGGATTTTTTGCCACAACGTTTTCCCCTCATCCTCAAAATCTACGGTATCAACAAAATACCGCTCCCAGGGAGTTCGTTCGTTCTTCGGATGCTGCATAGAAAAGAAAGCGACCTCATGTCCTGCTTCCTGCAGCAATCGCGCAGTCTCGAAATAGATTTTTTCCGCTCCACCAAAACGGAAGTGAAATTTATGGACTAGAAGTATCCTCATATTTCTCATTGTATCAAAACTTTTGGGAATGATATACTGACCTCATGACAAATCCTCGCTCTTTCTCCCGCATTCTGAATCCGAAAAATCCTCTTTTTTGGCTGTTTTCTTTGTGCACAAGTAGCCTGATAGCGACTACCTGTATTCTCTTTGATCTCGGTTTCTGGCCAGTTGCCGCCTACTGGTTTGGCATCTTCCCCCTCCTCTCTTTTTCTTCGCCACTTTGGCTTCTCGGCGGGCTCCTTTTCATCCGCATGAGCCTAGACCACCTCTCGCAATATTCCACTATTGCCATCGGAGAATACATGACGATCAGTCTATCCCAGCTATTAGGAGTCTATCTATTAGTTATAGGAGTCGTTGCCTGCTTCCGTTACCGAAAGGAAGTCACTCACTTCCCGTTATTTGTATCCTTTCTGATTTTGATCGTCTACGGTATCTTTTCAAGCGCTTGGAGCCTCCTTCCTCTCGTCAGTCTACAAGAAGTAGCTCGGCTCATCTCTCTCTTCTCCATCGCTTTTCTTGCGTACGTTTCTGTCAAGAATTTTCGGAATCTCCGTACGATATTTCTACTCTTAATCTTTTCTTCTTTCGTCCCCGTTCTAGAGGCCCTCCGCCAATGGATTTTCGGTATCGGTATTGGTGACAGTTCACTTGATATCGCACGAATTTATGGGACCTTCGCCCATACCAACGTTTTGGCGCTATATCTGTATTCCATCTTGGTCGTACTGACACTTTGGTACGTGCTCTATGAACGACGGATCTATCTCACCAGCAGGACGATAGTCTTCGGACTCTATGGGATATTAAGCGCCTTCCTGTTGTTCGTGACTTACACACGTGTCGCTTGGATCGCCGCGTTCGTCTTCTTCTTTATGGTCGCATTATCTAGGGCGAAAATCCTCCTTATTCCCCTCATCTTTTTCCCCATTATCGCCTTTTTGACCGTACCGCTCGTCCAAGAGCGTATTCTTGAAAGCTTCCAGACAAATCCCGACAGTTCACTCGTCTGGCGTGCCGATATCTGGCATGACGTGACACTCAAACTCGCTTTCGATCATCGAATCATCTTCGGAACTGGTTTGGATACATTCTCCCGTTATGCTGAAGATCTCCGTGGCATCCGTTTTGGAAGCACCGATTCACACAACGATTTCATCAAGTTCTACGTCGAGGGTGGACTGATCGGTCTCGCGATATTCTTTATTTTCCTTCTGTCCCTCGCGCGTCAGGTGTATTCTCTGAAAACGCTTCCACGCGCCTATCAATCAACCATCTTTCTCTTTTCTCTCTTCGCATTTACTTTGATCCTCTCATCGCTCACAGACAATATCTACAAAGACACCCCGCTTCTCTGGATATTCTTTATTCTCTTAGGATCTCTTCTGGCTCTCAAAAAACAACTCGCCCAAAAAGCGAGTGAATAGATGTTTTTCGAGGCGACAAGTATACTGCCGTCTTACCGATGAAAACGCCATACAAGAAGAGTCCGAATGACACTTCTTGGGGCGAACTTCGCAAAAAAATACATCAGTTGGTTCTTCCAACCGCAAAGAGCCAGTGCTTGTCCTCGAGCCAGTGCCCGATATCCGAGAACGGCAACAATCGTTGCGCTCGGGTATTGTTTGAGCGGCAATAATGGAAGACCATTCGCTTTCTGGAAACCAGTAGCAGTGGGTCCAGGCAAAAGCGCAGTAACCGATACGCAGCCCGCGGACAACTCGGCGCGCAGTGATTCGGAAAGTGAAAAAAGATAAGCTTTGGTAGCGTGATAGACCGCCATACCCGGCCCGGGAAGGAATGAAGCAGTCGAGCACACGAAGAGTATCCTCCCTTGATGCTCCGTAAGATCAGGTAGGAAAAGTTTGGTGAGTAAGGTCGGGACAAACACATTCAGACGAATGCTTCTCTCTTCCTGTTGCCAGTCGGTTGATCCGAAACTCCCCTGTGTTCCGCTTCCAGCATTGTTTATGAGATGGGTGAGTGGTATGTTGGTTGCTCGTACTCGAGCAGGCACAGACAAAAGAAAAGCTTCATCTGTTAGATCTCCGACACAACAGGTGACAGACACTCCCCACTCTTCTTCCAGCTCTGCCTTGAGAGACAAAAGACCTTCCTCGTCCCGCGCGATAAGGAAGAGGTGATACTGGTCACGTGCAAACAGCCGTGCCAATTCGCGTCCAATACCGCTTGAAGCGCCGGTGATAAGAACGAGTGATGATTTCTGATTCGGTTGATGCATATGAAGAAAGTATACCACGGTATAAAAAAATCCCCCGGGAGACTTGAAGGAAACGCATCGTGTGCGTGTCCTGTCTTGTCTCCCGAGGGAATGTCGGCCGCTCGGAAGCGGTCTTATTTGGCGGCGGTCGAAATGACGGTATGGGGATTCCCCTTCCCATCCTTTTCGACTCGGCAGCCGGACTGCGGCTGATAGGCAGCGGCGACGGTGCCACCTGGCAACTTGGCCGAGAAGTGCATCCGCACCTTGCCATTGGCGGTCTCCATGCCGTCAGCGAGCTCGAAAGTGCAGACCTGAGCCCGCGCCTGCGAATCATAGGTGCAGGCGACGGCACGCAAGTCGTTTCCGAGGTCGTTGTCACTTACCCATCCCTGTTTTGAATCAGCAAACCGGAGGAACCACTTGGCCGACTGGCAAACAGTGGTGTTGTCGCTGCAGGATGCCGCGATGTCGCCTGCCCGCCCGGTGCCGGGATAGGAAACCATTCCGGGTGGAAGCGACTGGCCGCCTGATGCGACTACGCCGGTATCGGCGATGGTAATGGCGACCTGGCTTCCGGAAACCTGCATCTTGCAGGTCGGCGCCGCATTGGCCGTGCCGGCGGCGAGGGCGATGAGAGCAAAGAAACCAAGGATAGAGGAAAAGAAGATGCTCTTCCAGTTACTACCGTTTTGCGTGCTCATGATGAACCTCCTTCCCCGTGTGGGGCGTAAATCCGGACCAGTGAGCGACTGACCCGGGGGTTTTCAAAGTACTACTGAAAGTCCGACGCAATATCGAACAATTCAGTATACACCCAAATACTCTTTTTGTCAATATTCTAAAAAATCCCTCTCTTCTGCCTTAAAAAGCGAAACGAAGGAAAATGAAAGGGGTGGGTCGCTGTGATTCCAGCTTCCCACCCCTGTGCAATCCGTGCCCGAGAGCGACGGTATCGTATCCCTTGCGTTCCTTCATCGCCATCAGCCTGCAGATCGATGTCTGCAATTTTTATCGACGTGATGACTCGGAAACGTTCGGTTCAACCGGCTGCCCTCATGAGAGCATCATTGCGACGGGTCAGGTTCGGTGGCGATTTCAGAAACCGTCTCGCCGCCCCCTGCTCCGGTCTGCTCTGCTGAATCTGATTGTTCGCCCGGGGAGAACTGGAACGTCACACCGTTGACCTCGGCCGCTTGCGCAACCTTGGTGATGCGTGTCCCGTCCCGATTGAAACGGATAACTCCCGGAGTGTTGACTTGGATACCGACGGCAGCCGCGACACCCGTCTCTGGATACAGGCCGATATTGACACCAGCCAATGCGCAGATGGTATCGTCTAGGACACAGGCGCCGACTCGTGGAGCGATACCTGCATAGTCCGGACTCACGATATTCCCGTTGAGTTCTCCGAACCAGCGAAGGTCTTCTCCCCGCTTGGTAAAGAAACGCCGAACGCCGACTTCCAGGTTTCCGTTCCATCTTGGCATTTCGGAGAGCCTGGACCCGTCCCATTCCGCCTGACCATGTACCTTGCCAAGCGGCAGAACGATGCCCCACCGATAGTGAGTCTCGTCTTCGCCGTTCCTTCCGATGCGATAGTGCGTCCCATAGAGACCGAACGCGTTCCACCGGACATCGTGGCTGTACTTGCCCTGACTTCCTTCATTGGTCCGGAAACCGATCATGGCCCGATACAGATCGCCGCTTCCATCCTTGTGGGACTGGCGGAGACCGATACCGGCGAGAAGGAGCTTTTGGCGTCCCTCCCAACCATGATACTCATCGTCCGCCATATGACCGCGGGCGACAACCAGCGCTTCGTTGTACGTCCTGCCGCTATTGCTCTTCCACGTGAATGGACAAGCACCGACTTCGACGTCTCCGTACACAGCCGTCGTGTTCGCATCTCTGGCCATCGATTTCTCAATTCCTGCCCCGGCATGGATATTCCATTCGTCACAGGCTACTTGCGCGACCCGTTGCGCTACCGGTACGACGTTTTCTGGTTGAGGAACGACAACCGGTTCCGCCACCTTCTGGATTGCCGGTAAGGGCAACCAATTGCTGCAGTTGAGCACCCACGCCCACCGCTTCCCGTTCGAGAGAGTGATGATACGGGCAGGAACCGAAGTTTCCTTCGACCAGGCAGTCACGATGTTCTTGCGAACGAAGATTTTGCCTTGTTTACTGCAGCTGCTCATTTCGGCAAAACGTTCTCCAGGTTCGAGAATCCGATAACTGAAGCTTTGCGAGGCCATGAGTCGGCGCAGCTCTTGGCGATCCGTCTCCGGAATACCATGCGCCGTCCAGGCCGCTTCATTGCTGGCCTCTTCGGACAGCCGTCCGCACCCTCTGACCGGCGCACCGCCCGGTTTCTTCCAGAGGAATTCCTTCGATTCCATCCCGGAAGAGGCGTTAGTAGTCGAACCTACCGCGCAGACCCGAAGGCC
>CAYRWQ010000015.1:0-20273 GCA_964428075.1 uncultured Bdellovibrionales bacterium | reverse complement strand
AATTTATTCACGATAGCCTCTCCTCTTTCGGTCTTACAGTTGTGAACAAACATCTCAGCCAGAATACTGGCCAGAACTACAGAATAGCAGTACTGACTGATACTCTGAAGCCTAATCAGGATTTACCCAATAGTCTCAGAGCGCAATGGCTGAATGAAAAATGTAACATAGATTTTTGCTGCGTCTAAAACGCAAACTCCTTGAAGTCTATTGAAAAAAAGATAGAATTTTTGAAACCGCTTAATATGATATCTTGCATAAGAGCTATTCAAAAGAGACTGAAAATGGTCATTTTGAATAGCATCCTCTGGCTCACCAGAAACTTTACTCAAAGTGCCAATTGAATTATCGGAATCGCTTCCAATAGAAGCACTATGACTTTCCGCTAACAATGATTTTGTAGAAAAATCAACAGCTCCCAGACCATTCACCATATCCTGCGCATCGACCGGTATATATTCGTATACAAGATCTTCAGCGAACTCTTTATTCAAACGCATCCGTACTCCAATCTCTGGAATCTCATACCACACTTCATCACTCCCCGAGATAGACTCGATATGGTGTGGATATGCTTCTTTGTTATTGACCTCAGGCACGATGACGTTTGGAGGAACGATGACTTGGTTCTGCTCATTCATATACCCCATACGAAGACTCCTCCTCCGACGAGAATGATCCCTATAACTACCAAAACAAGAAGTTTTTTGTGCGTAGTATTATATACAAAATCAATTGCCGTTATGATGATACAGAATCGTTCTGTTGTCAATGTTTGATTTGTAACATTGTAGTGTGAACAAGATTCTGTACTCAATTCGAATCCCATTCTCATGGCAGCACTCCTCTGTAAAAAAACTGCAAATAAAATCCGATGGATTCCTTTCAGACCATCAGTGGAGAAAGCAACGAAACGATTATTCGGCATGCTGTATTATGCGAACAGTCCCCGAATCTTATCCAGAATCTGAAACTGAGACACATCACGCACGGTAACCAGCAACATCAGTCCCAACAGCAACATAAAACCGATTTGGTGGACATGATTCTCTACCAGACGGGAAACCGGTCGCCCTCCTCGGAGTTTTTCAATCAAGATGAAGAAGATACGACCACCGTCCAAAGCCGGGATAGGAAGGATATTGAAAACACCAAGATTAATTGAGAGCAATGCGGCAAACCAAAGCAGATACGAAAAACCCATTTCTGTCATCTGTTTCGTAAGATACACAATACCAACCGGTCCGGTCACGTCCAAGGGAACTTTCTCAGCCCCACCAAAAATCGAGGTGATCATTTTCCCCAAATACGCAACAATGGTACCGGTCACTTTCACCGTCGTCTGAGCACCCTCTAGTACTGCCTGATGCCACGGATACTGGACCAAGGCTGTTTCAGCCAACGAAATGCCCAAAGCACCCTCAGTTTCCGGATACTCAGTACGAGGCGTGCCGTGCATCGTCAATACCGAATCTCCACGACGAATCGTCAGCGCCAGCGCCTGCCCCTTCTGAGAGGTGATCTGTTGAATCACCTCATTCGTCGTTAAGACTGAGGCACCATCGATCGAAACAATTTCATCCAAAGGTCGCAGTCCCATATCTGCGGCAGGTGTCCCTGGTTTTACTTCAAGAATCTGGACTTTCTGGTCAGGATACATGCCGCGTTGATCCTCAGTGATTGGCTGAGGCAAACCAAGCATGTACACCGATGATATCAACACCCAAGCAAACAAGAAGTTCATCACAACTCCGGCGGCTAATACCCAAATACGAATCCAAGCCGGTTGAGAGGCGAAACTATCCGCGTCGTGTTCGTCCACACCTTCTTCGCCCTTGATTTTCACAAACCCGCCAAGCGGGATCCAGTTCAATGAATATACCGTATACGGACTCTTCACATCTTTATCACCCCACACAATGTCGTACTTTCCCGTGACATCGTTTTTGACAAATCCGAATAAGCGTGGTGGAAAACCAAAACCAAACTCATCAACTTTAATCTTATTACGCCGAGCGACCAAAAAATGCCCAAGCTCATGAACAAAAACCAAAAAACCAAGAACGACGATAAAAATCAAAATGGTAGTAAGCATAACTTTATACGGTCATGATATCCTTTTCTTTCTCCTTCCGGATTACCTCGATTTGCATATTATATTCATCAACAACTTTCTGAAGTTCATCCTTGCCAGAGAACTTGTCATCTTCACTAATTTCACCTGATTTTTCCAAATCCTGAATCTCTTTCCATATCTCTTCACGTGTCGTCCGAATGCTGATGCGTGACTCTTCAGCACGATGATTGAGCGACTTCACGAATTCCCGTCGCCGGTCTTCCGTAAGCTGTGGCAGTGATAATCGAATAGTCCGTCCATCATTACTTGGATTGAGTCCAAGATCTGACTCACGGATAGCGGTTTCGATAGACTGCACCGCTCCCTGATCCCACGGCTGAATCAAAATCTGTCGCGCCTCCGGAATAGTAACACTGGCAATCTGTCGAAGAGCAGTACGGGTTCCATAATAATCTACCAAAATACCCTCTACCAGGCCCGGATGAGCACGCCCACTCCGGATCTGTGCAGCAGCCTCCATGAAATGCGTAATCGCTTGTTGAAACTTCACTCTTCCTTGCCCAATCAACGTCTTAACCATACGGTACGATAATAATACGGAATAAATAGAAACAATACGACACAGTTTACTTAAAATTCCGAAGTCCCAGGTAGAGGATAGCAGGATTCCCTGGTTCATACAAAATAATACTCACGCCCCTTGCAATACCCAAAGCAGTGGTTGACCACTGCTGTCCTCCGTCGATAGTCCGATACAGCACCTGTCCGGAAGCGAAAACGATTTCATTCCCATTGTTCGGATTGACAGCCACGGCTCGGATTGGGTACTGTTTCGCACTCTCAATAATCGGAAGAGCATGCCAATTCAGACCAAAATCTTTACTGCGAAACAAGCCGTCTGACGTACCGACATATAAAATATTCGGGATCTTCGGGTCGGCCAAAAGCGAAACGGGATTCTTTGGTACTTCACTTTGATTCGTGCTAGATGATGTCGTATCGTACCTCGTCGACATATCACGCCACGTTGCTCCACCATCCGGAGAAACAATAACGCTCTTCTGAAAGACCAACAGCGCGACTGATTCTGGCGATTTTGATCCGAGCAGTATCTTAGAAACCGCGCCCTTGGCTTCATAAATATTTTCCCACCGCGCACCGCCATCCGAACTCTTAATAACCACCCCTTTATCCGTAGCCGCATACAAAATACGCGAATCAGACGGATGCATAGCCAATGCAGTGATAACCGTTCCGGGGCCTGGTTCCGCGTATACCTCTTTCCAATCTTCTCCAGCATCTTCGGTATAATACACCCTTGCAACCTTCTCGTAGACACCAGTCGCAAAAATCCGCTGTGCATGAGATGGGTCTAGCACCAAACCATACACTTTTTCCGGAGGATAATTCATTTTTTCCCAATGCTCTGCGCCATCCTCCGTCCGAAAAATTCCATCCGTCAGAGTTCCAACATACATGGTCTGTGGATTTCCTGATTCGAAAGCCCATGACAGAACATCTGCCGAAGAAATACGCAGCGTATCATTCACGGTCACCTTGGGGACAAAAGAATCCCCAGAGTCGAAACTTTTATAAATACTCCCCGGAGCCGAAACACTCGAACCTGGCAAAGCGGTTTGTTTCCCAGTAATACTACACCCGGAAAGCAAGAAAACCGCAGCTACCAACAGATATATATTTTTTCGCATAAAATACCTCACACTTTTTTATCCACAACCAGTATACCACGCTCTACTCGGAATACCGATGTTGACTCCTCACTAAAAAGCCGGTAAAATTGTTTTGTTTCTCAAGTATATCCGGGTGCGTAGCTCAGTTGGTAGAGCAGTGGCCTTTTAAGCCAACGGTCGTGGGTTCGATCCCCTCCGCACCCACAACACCCACAATTCAAAACTTTTCAACTTTTTCGCTGGGGACAAGTCGGAATGCTCGCAGCACCGCCCGAGCGGATTCACCGAGCGAGGCGAGGCGTTATCCTTGTTCAAAATGGGTTCGCTATTTTCAGAATATCCCACCATAATATCATCATTGAGTGATCATACTCCTCCTCAAGTCCCAAAGACTGAGGGGGAGCTCAAGAAGACGAAAAAGAGAAAGGGCATACCCGTTCCACAACGAGGGAATTTTCCCATTCTCTCATCAATCGGATAGCCGCCTATTTTTTTGCCACAATACGCTCCTTACCGACATAAGGACGGAGCACTTCCGGAATCATGACTGATCCATCTTCCTCTTGATAGTTCTCAATCAATGCAATCAGAATACGCGGACTTGGTAAGGCTGTATTATTCAACATGTATACATACTTCCGTTCACCAGACTCCTTATCAAGATACTTAACATCCAGCCGTCTTGATTGCCAATCGAGAAAATTCGAAGACGACCCTGTTTCTCCCCAACGGTTCAATCCTGGCATCCAAGCTTCCAAATCGAACTGGCGGTATTTCCCCATACCAAGATCACCGGTACAAATCTGGAGTTTTCGATATGGAATACCTAATTCACGATGCAATTCCTCTGAAATACCAAGCATTTCAGTTTGTAAGGCATCCGCCTCTGTCATATCGGCCGCACACAAGACTACCTGTTCAACCTTAAAGAACTCATGTACGCGGTACATGCCCCTGGTATCCCGACCATATGACCCAATCTCGCTCCGATAGCACTGACTGAATCCGGCCAAGCGAATGGGAAGATTCTGTTTCTCGAGAATCTCGCCAGAATAATATGCCAAGAGCGATGGTTCTGCCGTGCCAACCAAAAATTTTTCTTCACGATTCACTTTCCCATCCGCTTCCTTTTCTGACATCCCCAACCGATAAATTTCATCCTTCTCTGAATCGTATGTCATCCCAGAAAAGTATCCTGAACCGAAAAGCGAGAATCCCTTGACCAACGTGGGAGGTATCATTGGCAAGAAACCTTTGGTGGCCATTTTCTGCAAAGCGTATGCCATCAATCCCATCACCAAGAGAGCACCCTCATTCTTTAAATAATACCCACGATAACCCGCCACCTTCACTCCTCGTTCAAAATCCAGGATATCAAGTTCTGTTCCTAATGCGATATGATCTTTCGGGGTGAACGAAAATGTTTTGGGTTCACCAGAACGAAAAATTTCAATATTTTCCGTTTCATCTTTGCCGCGTGGTGTATCTGAAGAGACCACATTTGGTACAGAGACCGCTACTTTTTCAAATTGTTCGTCAAGCGAACGAGCGCGAGGCTCCATTTCATCTATCTTCTGTTTGATTTCCTTACCTTTGGCGATGACTTCTGCACGCTCTTCCGGCGATTTCGAATGTACAATAAGGTCATTGATATCATTCTTCAAAGACCTAAGTGCTTCGAGTTCTCTCTGCGTATCGGCACGTTCCCGATCGAGCTTCAAAAGCAAATCCAAATCACACGCACTGCGTTTGAGCGCGATAGCTTCACGAATAATGGCCTCATTTTCACGAATAAATCGAATCTCAAGCATAACAACAGCCACTTTAATTACCCCTCATTCACTTACCAGCTTAAAACGTTCCTACGAAAAAAGCAAAATTCACATGTCCATATAGCTCGACCTGTTTCCCCCACCAAACACGTGACTCACGATATCATGCCTCTGTCTGTCGTATCGCAGCTCGGAGAAAAGCCACAAACAAAGGATGTGGTTTCATGAGAGAAGACTGGAACTCTGGATGAAACTGTGTTCCAAGGAAAAAAGGATGTTGTTTCTTTGGCAGCTCCGCGATCTCCATCAACACACCGTCTGGAGAGGTGGCTGAAAACACCAATCCTGCCGCCTCAAGTTGCTTGATATACTCCGGGTTCACTTCATAACGATGACGGTGCCGCTCTACAACCACGTCTGCCTTATACGCATCACGGGCAAGTGTGGCTGACTTGATGATTGCCGAGTAATGTCCAAGTCGCATAGTTGCGCCAAAATCCTTTCTACGCAGTTTGTCTTTTTGTTCCGGCAAAATATCAATAACTGGATACATACTTTTCGGTTGTATCTCCGTCGTATGCGCTTCCGCCAGATGCATCACCGAACGCGCATACTCGACAACCAACAATTGCATCCCGTAACACAAGCCGAAGTAAGGTATCTTCTGTTCGCGACAATAACGGATAGCAGCAATAATCCCCTCGATTCCCCGCCCGCCAAAACCACCTGGTACCAGAATACCCTGATACTGTTTCAATACTCCAAGCTGTGCGGCATCGGATTCAAAGTCAGCGCTATCAATCCAGTCCAGCTGAATCCTGCGCCCAGTCGCACATGCCGCATGCTTCAATGCTTCGATCACGCTCACGTACGCATCAGAAAATACATAGTCCCCCGTCTTGAAATATTTTCCAACGACACCGATACGTACCGTTTTTGAAGCATTTTGATTGCGTTCTACGCGCTCCTTCCATTCTACGAGACCATTTTTCCTCGCCTTCAATCCCAGCTTTTTCAAAAATCGCGCTCCCAGATGATCTCGTTCAAAGTTGAGCGGTACATCATAAATACTCTCCACGTCTGGTGCACTGATCACGTCCTCCTTACGGATACTGCAATTTGCTGCCAGCTTTTCCTTACGTTTCTCATCGAGTGGTCGATCCGAACGAGCCACGATAAAATCTGGCTGGATACCAGCACTGTTGAGCGTTCGAACCGCGTACTGTGTTGGTTTCGTTTTCATCTCTCCAACCTTACTCGGAATCGGGAGATAGCTGACCAATACAAAAAACACATCAGATGGGTGAGCAAGTTTCATCATACGAGCCGCCTCAAGAAACAGAATATTTTGATATTCCCCAACCGTCCCACCAATTTCCGTAATGACGATTTCCGCTCCCGAATTCCTGGCAGCTTTTTCAATACGATGAATGACCTCCTGAGGAATATGCGGCACTACCTCGACACAACGCCCGCCATACTCAAGGTTACGCTCCTTTTCGATCACCGTCTTATACACCAATCCGGTGGTCATGTAGTGATCTCGAGAAAGCTCAAGTCCCATGAATCGCTCATAATTCCCCATATCCTGGTCGGTTTCATATCCGTCGCCAAGCACGAAGACTTCCCCGTGTTCGGTTGGGTTCATGGTACCTGCATCGACATTGATATACGGATCAATCTTCAGTGCCGTAACGGCGTATCCCTTCGACTGTAAAATCAAACCGATTGACGAAGTCGCTACTCCTTTACCCACACCACTCATCACACCACCCACCACAAAAATATATTTTTTCGCAACCTTTTTCTTTTTCGGAATACGTGTTGGCATAAAGTTATTACACAAAAAAAGAACCGTGTCTGAAAGCAGTAAGCGGCTCCTTGAAAATTACTCTTTATCTACTTACTCACGAAGCTATGCGCTCTGAATCTTCACCTCAAACGAAACATCCATCCCCGATCCGAAATGTGCCGTTACCTCATACTGGCCAGTCCTTTTGAATGCTTTGGGAACATCAAGTACTTTTGGCTCTACCTCAATGCCATCAGCTACCAATGCAGCGACAATCTCATCCGCACCCACTGACCCAAAAAGCCGTCCTTCCTCAGCCTTGGCGCGTATGACCACCGAACGATCACGCAATGCATTCGCTCGAAGAGAGAGGATGCGTTTCTCATCAGCCACCTCAGCCAGACGCCGCTGTTTCATTTCTTCAGCCTGCCTCATACTAGATGCTGTAGCTACCTTTGCTATTCCCTGCGGTAACAAAAAATTCAGCGCATACCCGCTGGCTACTTCTTTCACGTCACCGACTTTCCCAATCTTCGGCGCATCTTTCACCAAAATCACTTTCATACCCTTCAGAAATTCGCTCATGTTATGTCTTTCAGTGTACAAGAAACACTCTATTCTTGGCAAGGCTCCTTCCTCTACTCTGATGCCCCCAACCAAAACACGCCCTCAACAAGAGTATGCATAATTATAGAATGAGCATACTGTCTCCAAAAGAATAGAAAGAAAAACGATTCAAAATGGCGATTTGGTACAGTTCGAGCACGCCCCGCTTTGCCCCTTTATCACGCAAAAAAGCCTCAACCAGAAGCATGAGTGATGTCCGAGGCAAATGAAAATTTGTCAGCAGGATGTCTGCTCCTCGAAAACGGTACGGGGGAAACACAAAGATATTGGTTGGACCGGTATAAACTCCAAATCGTCCATTCTGATTCATAGTCTCCAAGGTACGTAATGCTGTCGTCCCGATCGCGACAATCGGATCTGTCTCTTTTCTCGCCTGATTCAATCGTTTGGCGGTACTCTCCGAAACCGAAATATGTTCAGTATGGAGAGTACGTGTGACAAAATTTTCTTCCCGAAGCGACGCGAATGTTCCGCGACCAATATCGAGTGTGACTGAAACCGAGTGAATATGTTTCGCTGCAAGCGAAGCAAAGACTGCCTCAGTAAAATGCAAACCGGCCGTCGGAGCCGCAACAGACGCTCCGGTTCGCGCAAATACCGTCTGATAACGTAAGCGCATCGTTTCCTCTGACACCGACGTATCTTCCAAATAGTGTGGTACGGGTGTCCGTCCAAATTGCTCAAGCAAGGAAATGATCGGTTCTCTTGTTAAGCTAATGAGTCGGACGAAAAAAACTTGTTCATCCTGTCCGATGACCTCAAAATAGTCACCCCCTGGAAACATCAGCTTCTGACCTATCACCACTTTCCGATCGACCAAGACCGGAATATGTTCCGATGTTTCATACTGATTCATGAGCACGAACACCTCAACTTTGCCACCAGTCTCCTTAGACAGCCATAATCGAACCGGCAAAACCCGTGTGTCATTGAGCACGAGCAGAGCGCGTTCGGGTACATATTGTGCGATGTTGCGAAAAACATCAAACGTTATCTCATCTTTCACCGTATCGTATATGAATAAACGCGCGCTATCACGAGGCTCTACACCTGCCGCGCGTATCAACTCGGACGGAAGCACGTAGTCATATTTTTGCAGATCGGCAAGTTGCATAGAGCTATATTACGATTACCGCATCCTATCCTATCAACGTATCGAAACGATGGCAAGATGAATGGGAGTACCATATCCCAATGAACGAGGGCACATGTTCATTCCGTTTTTCATGCTCATACACAACACCCGCGTGTCTCAGATGTCGCAATGCCACAACCGCTCCTCAGGAGCCCGAACGAATACTGAGTAACCATCTCTCGTCATGGCACTCTCTAGAAAAATAAGACGAGATACTCCTATCCACCTCTATCGATACTGACCAATCAACCTTACCACTCCCCCTTCTCGGGGTGATCTTCGACTGACGCCAGCATCTCGGGTTGACGAAAAATACGACACCAAATAAAGCGTCCTAAAATACGCAACTCCTCGACGCGTAACCACGCACACAAAGCGATATATGCCACACCACCAATCAAAAGTCCGAAAAACAACTGAGAGAACACCTTAAAAAACGTGTCTAGTTCGTCAATCGTGAACACGAACACGTGCTTTGAAACCTGCGCAAGCAGTCCAGCAACGACAGCCGCCAAGACGATTTTCAAAGCCGGAATCAACATCCGAGCATCGTCCCAATACGAACACTGCCGTTTCAACATGAAATACAGAAACATACAATTCACTATCGTGGACACTGAGAACACCGCAGCCAGTGCCTCAATAGAGAAATAGGGTGACTGTTGCAAACCAAAAATCAAACCAATATGCAATGCCTCAGAACACACGGCGATCAGAAACGGCGTCTTTGTGTTCTGAAAAGCAAAAAACCCGCGCGCGAACAATGGAATGAGACTTTGAGCAAACAAACTCACCGAAAGCCAGGCAAGGACATTGAATGTTACGATGGTATCTTCCCAATTAAATTGTCCGCTACCAAGGATCACCCGTACGAATTGTGCCCGAAACACAATCATAAAAAATGAGAGTGGCAGGACGAAAAAAAGAATACGCCGAGTCGTATCTGCCAAAATCGTAAAAAATGCTCTTCCTTTCCCCTCAGCTACCGAAATGGTCAAAGCCGGGAACGCTGCTACCGAAAAAGCTACTCCAAAGAGTCCCAAAGCCACACTCTGGATATTGTTCGCAAACGTAAACGCCGCAAGACTGCCTGACGCTAACAGAGAAGCAAACCCAGTCATCACCAATAAGCCAACCTGACTGACACCCACACTCAGCGAACGGGGAATCATAAGACGGATCACTTGCCGTACCTGAACATTTCGAAACCATTGATTCGGACGAAAACGAAAGTGCCATCCTGTCAAAGAAAGAGCTGGCCACTGGATCAACATGTGCAGACCTGCCCCCACGATAACCCCCCAACCCAGCCCCACTACCCCGTAATGCGGCACCAGCACCAAGATACCGAAGAGAATCCCTATATTATAAAAAAGAGGTGCCAGAGAATATGCAATGAAACGCCTGAATGACATTAAGACACCGCCAAACACTGCGCTGACCGAAAGAAATATCGGGGAGAGAAACATGATACGGGTCAACACGACGGCCAACTCACACTTCTCGTCAACAAATCCCGGCATCATGAAACTGACTACTTGATTCGTGAATATCGCACCGAGCAAACAAATACTCCCCAGAAACAATATAAGCAGTCCAAGCATATCGGATGCCAAATCCCATGCCTCCGAATCTCGCCGCTGAGAACGCAACTGAGTAAACACCGGAAGAAACGCGGCTGAAAGTGCACCGAGAACAATAAGATTATAGAAAAAATCCGGAAGACGGAAAGCAGCATAATAGGCATCCAATACATCACCGGCTCCGAACTGCGAGGCCAAAAGACGATCTCGAACAAATCCCAGAAAACGACTTGCGATACCCGAAAAAGAAATGATCAAAGCTGCTACCCCAACCGTCTGGGTAGTTTTCAAGCTCAGGCCTTTCCACCACCCGATCACTTGCTCCATCATATCCAATAATATCCAGAAGATTAGCCTCTATATCCTCCCCTCGTCTACTCACGCATCAACACCGTTCCCACAAGATGATCCGTATCCAGTATTCCCTCAAACACCATCTTCCGTTCATACGGTATCAAATCTCCGCCCGTCTGCCAAACATTTTGTATCCGTTCGGGAAAGAGAATCTCCGATCGCACTTGACTACCAAGCGTGCCCGACTGCTTCTGATACAGAATCGAGAAACGATCCGCCTTACCCTGTCGCAATGCTTCCATGTCTACTTTGAAAGGCAATCGGTATGTCAGCTCCACTGTCACGCTTTCCCCCGGACTCACATACACCCAGGAACCAAATACTGTCTTCCCGTTCTCCTCGCCAATGCGTGTTCCGCTCGCCCCATCGATCCGTTCCAGTGCTTCTGCGGCCTCCACTTGGGAGTCCCGATGAAATCCCAACGCGTCATAATCCAAAGGCGGATTCGGAAATTCCCACGTAGTCCCTTTTACTGATAAAAGCTCTGCCCCAAGAGGAACATACACTCGCAAATAATCGGCATTGACTTTGTTCCACCACTCATACGAAGTATGCCCCCCCTGATGTTGACGAGTGATAGAGAGGGTGTCTGTAATTGATCCATCAGATGTGATGGCCGCCTGATGCGCAATCGACTCACGTATCACTCCATCAGTCTTATATCCATTAATATTACTATGGACCACGCTGACAAAATCCTGATCAGCTGACAACAGGGCCCCCGACCACCCAGCCTGATCGATCAGCGCCTCGGTCTCTGGATGACTGGCATACAACAGAATATGCTTTTCATTGAGACTTTGTACCATTGCTTCCGCCGACCGAATAATCATACGATGATCTCGCAGAGAGAGCATACGAGTAAGCATCTGCAAAGAGAGGTCAGAAAGAATTTTCTTGGGTTTGTTTTCTTGTTTATCGTATTTTTCTTCAACTTGTTCCTGTACGATTTGGATAAAATTCTCCGCATCGATGGTAACGCCATACTCTGGTAAATCAATCGGACCAAGTATCTCGAGTAAGCTCTGTATCACTACGGGCGTCATGGTCACCACACCATCCACGGTTGGCCCCCCAGTTTTCTCATAAAAAGAAATGGCCTTCTTCGCTGATGTCGGAAAATCCGGATACCAATTACTATCATGGAGACTCCAACCGGCACTAATCTTCTGTATCGGTTTTGGCGGTACAATATTCTCACGCAACTGCCCGTCTGGATTAAAAATACCATCAACAAAAAAATCCTCCAGGATGCCGTCATGCACGCTCAGCAACGCATAACTCCCTATGAACCCACCGGTCGCTCGCAGTTCATGATTATTCTGAAAGAGAAAGAGGTACTTACGAGGGCCATTGTCCCCCAGCAAATCCGCGAAGACCCGCTCGCGTTCACCGAACGCTGAAAGTACACCCAACGCGGTTGGTAGCAATTCCTTCGCCCGTAAAAACTGCTCTCGATGCTCCTCTGGAATATCGAAGACACTCACTCGATCAAGCAGCGCATTCGCCTGTCTGAGTTCAACAGTCGCGACAGAGAGCGGCTGACGCGCCCTCTCGAGTCGTAATAAAATCGACGGTTTCTCCCAGACAGGATCATCGGTACTCATCATTTGATCCGCAAGCATGGCCAACGGAATACCGGCTTGCGCAATATGCTCACCCGCCAAGAGTGCATTGCGACCTGACGCCAATTGAGAACACCCGGGGATGAAACGCAACGCATCCACCAAGAATCCAGGGAAAATCCGCAATGATCGACTGGATACGGCAAATTCCCTATCCGCCAACTTGAGCTCTTCATGTGCCACACTAAAACGTCTCTCACGAAATGCCTGAGCGGCAGCTATGACATGAATATACCCTTCGCTACCTGAACGCAGTATCCGCTCAGAATGCCACCATGCAACACCACCATACACCCCGAAGATACATATAAAAATCATAACACCCACCAACCATCTCCGCCGTCGCACAGAAGCACGAGGAAACCGTTTTGACTCAGTGTCATTTGATGACCGTGCCCGCATACGAACTCCTGTATAAGCACTTGGTTCGACGCGATGATTCATGGTGGGGGCAACAGATACACGGCTACCACTCGATACGAGATTCACTCGCGGCTCGGGCGGCAACTGTGTCCGTTTTCGAATACTGTCCATATTTTTTGTTCTATCTGATCGGATACCGTTCCCATCACCTGTCTTTGATGCACGTGTTCCTAGAGAGGTGGGGTATCCGTTCGTATGCCCTTCGGGCCACATGCGGCAGAGTAGAGTGAGAGCGTTTGTTTTGCCATGCGCTTCCATTCGAAAATCCGGATTCGACGATAACCCCGCTTGCGCAGCATATTCCGCACAGAGGACTGCGTTACTACCAAACGAAGAGACGCCGCAAATTGTTCCGGTTCCTCCGGGTCAAAATACAGAGCGGCATTCCCGAGTATCTCCGGAAGCGATCCTCGATTTGACGAGAGAACCGGCAACCCATAATTCATCGCTTCAAGTGGTGGTAGCCCAAATCCCTCGTATAGAGAAGGAAAAATATACGCCACCCCAAAACGATACAGCAAAGAAATTTCAACATCCGATAAAAAACCCGCAAAATAAAGATTGGGAACAGAAAATTGCTGCTTCAGGCGACGATAAAAATAATCCTCCCTGCCAACGAGTACGAACTGATACTCCGGGAAACGTCGTGCCATCTCACCAATCAACTCAAGGTGCTTGTGCGGATATGCATTTCCAACATACAGAAAATACGGTCGTATTATACCACGAACAGACGAAATGTGGCTGACACTGGTCGCAGGGATAATCAATCCGAAATCCCGCAACACTGACACGGCGGTTTGGTTGTCAGACACAAAACAAGTTCGATTCGCCCCCTCAAGAGTTACCCGAACCTTACCAACAAGAAACGGGAATTCGCGAAGCACGTCAGACTCCGTAAATCGAGATACCACAATCACAAACCGTGAGCGCCAACAAGCGATCCAAATAACAAAACGGTAAGACCAGAACTTCAACCAATACCACCATACAAAACGCGTGGTGTTCCGAATAGTCGGATAGCGGAGCAAGATCAAGTCGTGAATCGTCACCACGAAACGCTTCGGGTACAGAATCGGGACATTAAAATGCGGAAAGTGAACCAAATCAAGACGATAATAGAGGAGCTTGCCGGGAAAAAGAAACTGCTCCGCAAATCCATACCAAGCGTAATCAGCGAGAACTTTGCAGAAACGTTTTGAACTCGGTTGGTACTCATGAAAATTTTCTCGACGCAAAAATATCACATACTCATTGGTATCATCTACTGCCTCTAATTCCTCGATTAAGCGCTCAGTATAACGTCCGAGTCCCTTACCGATTGATCCATAAAAACGAGCATCAATGCCGATTCGCATAATAGATGGAATAGGAATTCTGAAACGAAAGTGAGTAGAGAAGAAGCGATATAGCGGCAAGCATCTCAAAACTGTCAATATCTTCAAGATGATTGATCTGCTTGGGAATCGCAAAGAATGCTGCTATCCCACCCGATAAACGTGGCGAGCGAACGATAAAACAGCCTTCACGCTCGAAAAAAAGTTTTTCGTGTGCGAGCAACACATCCGGCGTCAACTGAATATACCGCTCATTCCCATAACTCCCTTCTTCATAGTGATTCAGTAGTATCCGCTTATGCACATCTACAAGGCGCAATGTTGCGGCATCGACTCGCGCAAGTTCCAATACAGTTAACAAGATTCTCCGATACCATAAAATACAATACTGACTGTCTTGAGCTGTTCGGACCGAAAGATCAAAAAGGAGTTCTTTGACAATCTCTCGCTTCCGGTTTATCGAACCGATATACACATAAGATTCAGACAGGTCGCGCTGGATACTATGTGCTACTTTCTGTAAAGAGAGTCGCTCCTTCAATAAACGAAATACAGTTTTTTCCTTGGCGAAATAGATAAGAAACCCCATCATACCAAGCGCAAGAACAATGCATCCTTCCAGCTCCTCTTCTGGCAAGACAAAATACCCGTCCTTCACAAGTACAGGTGTCAGGACAGCAAAAACCAACAAAATAAGATAGATCCAATACATCATAGGCCCGGCTCTCTGTATCCGTATCACCCATCTAGAATCCTCGCTTCACAACACGCCACCCGCCCGAAAACCTAGGTTGACGTCCATCGTAAGACGATGCGTCACAAGAATGAAAAAAGTACCAACTGATAACTTACAAAGACAAAGACTTCAAATGTTGACGCAACTTTTCACCTACTTCCGGATGTTTGAGTCCGAAGTGGATCGTCGTCTTCAAAAAATTAAACTTATCTCCCGTATCGAGCCACTCGCCTTCTAACATGCGTCCATACATTGGCCGATCATCCCGAAGCATGATATCAAAAGCATCAGCAAGACGGATCTCACCAGACTTCCCGTGCTCCATAGTCGCCAAGACATCAAATACTTCCTGCGTGATAATGTATTTTCCAACTGCCACCGCTGTTGAGGGAGCATCCTCAGGTTTCGGTTTCTCAACAATGCCACGAACACGTATATTCCCCCCATCCACCACCTCGCCATCAATAACACCAAACTTGGAAACCTCCGCTCGATCCACCTCCGATAACCCGATAATTGGCGCATGAAAACGCTCATATGTTTCAATCAATTGCTTCGAAGCTGGAACTACCGAATCATAGATACAATCGCCAAAAATGATGAGTACCGACTCGTCATCATCTACCAAGTGGGCTGCCTGAAGCAACGCATGTCCATCTCCGAGCGGAATCGGCTGGCGAACATACGAAAACTTAGCCAGTGTCGAAATCTTCTGCACCACCGCCAACAAATCATGTTTGTTTTTTTCTACCAAGGTTTCTTCAAGTTCATAGGAAACATCAAAGTGATCCTCAATCGCACGCTTTCCACGTCCTGTCACAAAAATAATCTCCTCGATACCAGAAGCGACTGCCTCTTCCACGAGGTATTGCACTACCGGTTTATCAACTACCGGAAGCATCTCCTTCGGCTGCGCTTTGGTGGCCGGTAAAAATCGTGTCCCAAAGCCTGCCACAGGAATAATCGCCTTTTTCACTTTCCAATGTTTCGTTTCTAACATACAACATTGTGCCTATTAACTAATAATCAGCAGAGGACATCTTGCATGGACCTTGCCTTGCCTCGCTCATGATCGATGTATCGATCCGATTTAAACGAGAGACTATTTTTTTAAACTCGATACTGAATTCTCGTAATGCCTCGTCAATAATCGGATGAAATCTTTCATACAACCGCTGCTCCTTCGCGTATACGCTGGCTGAGAGCAAAGCATCATGGGTTCCGGTGTCAAACCATGCGCCTGTAATAGTGCGAACATCCAACATCCCTTGCTTGAAATAATGTGTATGAATATCCACAATTTCCAATTCACCTCGCGCCGATGGCACAAGTCCTTTGGCAATCGACGATACCGTCCCATCGAAAATATAAACACCCGGAATCGCGAATCGACTCTTTGCTCGCTGTGGTTTCTCTTCCAATGAAACCACTTTCCCCGACTCATCAAACTCGACCACACCGAAACGTTCCGGATCCGAAACTTCTTTCGCAAAAATTCGCCCGCCCGACTGAAACGACTGTATCGCTTCCGAGAAATCATCCTCAAGAATGTTATCCCCCAGGACCAGTGTGACCGGACCACCATCCAAAAAATCTTCTCCGAGGATAAAAGCTTCCGGCAATCCGGCTGGGATTTTCTGCACCACAAATGAAATACGCACATCGTATTTCTGAAACATGGAGCCCAGCAAATTCAAGTAGTCACCCGAATTGGCTGGTGAAACGACTAATAAGATATCACGAATACCCGCACTAATAAGCGTGTTGAGTGGATAAAATATCATCGGCCGATCATACACCGGCAAGAGGTGCTTTGAAGTAACCGCTGTAAGTGGCAACAGGCGCGTCCCTGTCCCACCCGCAAGAATGATGCCTTTCATACAGAGAATCAATTACATGGTAACACGCTCTCCAGGAAAACATCCCAAAGACCTATCAGACACTACTCATACAACGGAAACTGTTTGCACAGTTGACGGATTTCCTCGCGAAGCGTCACCACTAGACGTTCATATTCCTCATCGTCAACCGATATCTGCAGCATACGCCCGATAGCGCGCGCAATCAACCGGGTTTCCCTTTCCTTCATCCCCCGAGTCGTGATCGCTGGCACCCCAATACGGATACCCGACGGATCAAGCGGCCCACGCGTATCATCTGGGACGACGTTCTTATTCGCCGTGATGCCGATGCTCTCTAAGCGTGCTTCGGCTTCCTTCCCAGTCAAATCATAACTCGCGACGGTATCGACGAGTACCATATGATTCTCCGTTCCGCCAAAAAGCATCCGGGCACCCGATTTCACAAGCTCAGTTTCCAATGCTTTCGCGTTCTTCAGGGTCTGCTTCGCGTATTTCTTAAAATCCGCGCGTGCAGCCTCGCCAAAGGCTACCGCCTTAGCCGCCACGACATGCATGTGTGGTCCACCTTGCGTCCCCGGGAATACCGCCTTATCAATCGCAGCTGCAAATGTCTGCTGACACAAAATCAATCCGCCACGTGGCCCACGAAGAGTCTTATGTGTCGTCGCTGTTACCACATCGAAATATTCCACTGGATTCGGTAGCGCCTTACCTGCAACCAGCCCAGCGATATGCGCCATGTCCATCATCGTGACTGCACCGACTTTCTTGCCAATCGCGACGAAACGTGCATAATCAATCTGCCGCGTGTATGAAGAAAACCCGGCAAGCAAAAGCTTTGGTTTTTCCTGCACCGCCAACGCTTCCAGTTTGTCATAATCAATCCTCCCGTCCGCCTCCGTCCGATAACGCACGAAACGATAGATCTTGGCCGGCAAGGTCACCGGATGCCCATGCGTCAGGTGTCCACCATGCGAAAGATCCATACCAAGCACGGTATCGCCCGGCTGTAGTAACGCGGCATACACCGCCAGATTGGCCTGTGCTCCCGAATGCGGCTGCACATTGGCATGCTCCGCTCCAAACAATTTCTTCGCACGCGCGATCGCCAAAGTCTCAACAGCATCGGTAAATTCCTGGCCACCATAATAACGCTTACCCGGATACCCCTCCGAATACTTGTTCGTCAATACCGTCCCGAGCGCTTCAAGTACGGCTTTTGAAACATAGTTCTCCGAAGCGATCATCTCGAGCCCTTCTTCCTGACGTTTCTCCTCACCCATCACAGCCGCGTATACCGCCTTATCCTGAGCCTTCAAAGCTTCGTGTTTCATAGAGAGTATCTTATCGATACCCCTATCCTAGCAAAAAGTATATCTTTCCGCACTATTGACTTCTTCATTGGAAAAGAGTATAATTAATCTTCGGAATGACTTCGTTATCCATCCGAAAAAAGGTCTTTAACAACCACCCAGACCGGAGGGATTGATCCGGGATACGGAAGGAAGGAAATGACATGTTTGACATGTTATATAAAGTCAATTGGATATTGGTGTTACTGGTGTTCATGGCTGGAGTAGCAGTGAAAACCCTGCTAACGACGCCGGAAAACCAAAAGGAAGGAAACTGGTTCCGTAGAGCTTTTTGGATCTTTTGGGTCCTGGTCATTCCCGTCTCACTTCTCATCACGATACCGTCAATGACACCAACGGCGACGCCAACCTCATTCGCCCAGGCCAACGCAGCCGTGCTGGCGACGGTCCAGGAGGGTGACCTTATCCTCTGCACCGACCCGGCAACCAACCAGGTCAAGCGGGCTGTGCTTATAAGGTCGGCAAACGAGAGCCCACAAAGTAATCCTTTCCAGGGGTTGTCGATCAGCGAAGGATATGCTGTCGAGATGCGCGGGTGGGCATCAGACATATTTGATGGCTGTCAGCTCTCACCTCCCATCAGGGGCACTCAACTCGTCAATGAGATGATCGGAAGGATCGTCCGCTCCGGTTTCAATCACTGATACCGCCGCAGTAACCACGCTACCGGCAACTCCTTACCCGCAGCATTCTTGTGTCACATCGTGACCGAGATCTGCGGGCGTTTTTTTTGAAAACGTGCTCTTGTCATTCCTCCTATCGCTCCGAGATGAATTCCCGTAATGCCTCACGATAGTCACGGAGCAATGGCCGTTTCGTATTGAGCAGTACCGAATACGCCGGACGCTCTGCTGGACGAGGAAAGGCATCAGACGAAACCGGAGAAACGAGCATATCCGGACGAACTCGATGGAAAAGTTCCTGGGCAGCTTCATACCAAGTCGCCGCTCCGCTGTTCGCCAGGTGATAAATACCCGGTTTCGATCGGTCTTCAATACATTGGCTGGTGGCTTGCGCCAGGTCAGGCGCATAAGTGAAACAGCTCCGCTCGCCATCAACCACACTCACTTCTGCTCTCCTCTTCGCGGCCACAAGCATCTTCTCAAAAAAACTCTGCTTGCCCGCCATCGAGAGCGCCGGTTTACCGAAAAGCTTTGAGAGTCGGATCACGAAATGACGACCAGGAATCGCAAGTACCGCAAGCTCTCCCTCCCGTTTTGTCATGCCATAACGCGAAAGCGGATGCGGTTCGGCAGCCTCAGTATACCCATTCTGATTCGTCCCGTCGAAAACATAATCCGTGGAATAATGGATGAGTGTCGCCCCGATAGCTTCTGACAGCTTCGCGAGTGATTCCGGGATACGCGCATTTAACAAGCGGGCTCGCCGATACTCCTCTTCGTTGGTCTCGCACAAATCTACCGCGTTATACGCAACCGCATTCAAAATGATATCTGGCGCCACGGCACAGATGTTCCTTTCAGAAACTCTCAAATCAGTCAGATCGATTTCCTCCACATCCCAGCCCAATACTGTATAACGGGGATCTGCACTGAACACCTGGCACAATGCGCGCCCAAGCATACCATGCGCGCCCAAAATCAGTACGATTTTATCCTCCATACTGTTTCACGTAATACTCCTGATATACTCCGCTCTTCACACGCTGCCACCACTTTACATTCGACTGGAACCAAACAGCAGTATCCCGCAATCCCTCCTCGAGCGATACACTCGGTTCCCAACCGAGTTCCGTCTGTATCTTCGTAAAGTCGATCGCATAGCGCTGATCATGCCCTGGTCGATCGGTCACATATTCAATCGAAGACCCGTCCCTGCCAAGCAACCGCAGCAACTGTTCCACGATCCAGATATTTTCCCGTTCC
>CAYRWQ010000014.1:0-20986 GCA_964428075.1 uncultured Bdellovibrionales bacterium | reverse complement strand
GGTTTGGCGCGAGGAAACCGAGCTTTGGTTTCCGAGGTGGTGATCGGGGTGAAGGTGCGCGAGAAATGTTTCCGACGACTTGTTCGTCTTGTCACCAATCGTGTGAGATTCCCTTTCGTCCGAGTGGGGATCGCCCGGTCTATTGTCGGAATTGTTTTGGCGCACAGGAAGGTACGTCGTCAGGTGTGCGTGGCCAGCGAGATGATCGTGGTGGCGTATCGCGTTCTCCGCGGAGAGATTTCGCTCAGCCTTTCATTTCAAAGCCACTCGTGGATGACCGGCGTCTCGATGATCTGAAACGGCAATTGGATGCTATGAGTGTTAAATTGGATCGGATTATTACCGTGCTCGCTCCTGAGAGTGCGCCAGTCGTGGTAGAAGAGAAGAAGACTCCGAAGAAGAAAGCGGATGCCGAGGGAGTGAGAGTGGCGGTCGCACATGTGATTGCGGATATCAAGAAGAGTAAGAAAGAAGCTGCTTCGGTGGATGTGGTTGTTTCAAAACCCGTAAAGAAAAAGACGACGAAAAAATAGGAGCTGCTGAGTAGTAGCAGTCAGACCAGTGATGAAAAAGACCAAATTTCCCTGTTTGGTCTTTTTCCTTACATCTCTATCGTATGTGTATTATATTTGATTCAGGTGATAGGGGATGACAGATTATTTTTTTGGAGTATTTGGAGGAGGGAGCGGTATCGTATTGGATGATATATACACAACATGTTAGCCGATATTTTTTCTCCATCGAAGGGCATGCGTGGGGTACTGAGCGTCAAAGCACTGGTGTTGTTTTTTCAATAGGTACCGCGATTCTTTTCGGAACTTTGGTGGTGACAACCATCATGCATCGATCTTTTCAGGGAAGCGCTGGACCGCTTGTGGATATTGCCAAATTTCTTGGAAGAAACGAATCATCGATTGATCCCGCATTGCCACGAGCAGAGAATGCAGAACAGCGACATTTTTCATGGTGGTACCAAGGCAAAGCATACGCGCTTGACGTAACGTTATATGCTTCACACTACCGGTTTTATCGTGCCTTACCGACGGGTATTCCGATGCTTAATCAGAAAGCAGGACAAGATCGTGTCTGGTGGTAGGAGCTGAATGGGCTCTTTGTGGCTCCGATTGAGGGTGATCGTATTTTTATGGACTTGGCTTACGCACTACGTGTTTTGGGTGAAAAAAATCAGTTGACCGATGATCAAATTATCGAATTGGTCGCAGCCTTTGTGCAGAGTATCCCGTATGATCAGGCTAAGACGGATCGTCGTACACGTGGTCAGAGCGGTATAACAGAAAAGACAACGTATCCATATGAGGTGTTGTATGATCAGATCGGTGTCTGTCAGGACAAAAGTTATCTGGCCTATCGTTTGCTTCAGGAGTTGGGGGTCGGTGTATCAATTTTTTTGTTTCCGGATCCGAAGGATGATCATATGGCAGTTGGGATTCGATGTCCGAAATTGTATGCGAATTATGATACAGAATATTGCTTTTTTGAAACCACGGGGCCGGGGAATAAAATTGGTATTATCCCGGAGTTGATCCCGGAAAGTCGTATCGAGACCTCACGGATTGAGATCGGTGATGCTCAGGCTAGTCAATCGGAAAATCGCTATCAAGCATTAGGGCGAGTGGAAATTCTGAATGAGTTTCCGGGAAAGGAGTATACTGGCATACCGCAGACCATCAAGACACGTGATACGCTTGAACGGTGGCGCAAGACGATATCTGAGTATAAGCAAGATTTGCTCTCCCAGAGTGTACGTATTGCGAATACAGAAGCTGTACTGAAGCGAGATGCCGCCGAACTTGAGAGACTGAAACAGAAGGGTCGATACGAACAGTACAATACTCTAGCCAGACGCTATAATCAGTCAGTAGACGATCTGGAGCGATGGGTTGAGCGATACAATACTTTGGTCAAGACGAGCAATGATCTCGTACGGCAGTACAACACCGAGAGCAAAATGTTCTATGATAGGTGATGATGTGATAGGTCTTTTGTCGCAGTGATGTTAGGATAGTACGGTGATACGTTGACAAAATATATATGGTCGTGCAGGGGAAAAAGGAATTTGCATTTTTCGGTCGCCGAAAAATATTTGATATTTGGTCGGTACCACATTTGTTTTTCGGTGTGGTCATGGCCTGCTTTGCGATTGTGTTTGACCTTTCATTTTGGCTGGCTCTCGGTATCGTATTTACCTTGGCTGTTGTCTGGGAATACTTTGAATCCAAGGTGGGGATTTCTGAGACTCCGGCGAATCGGATAACGGATGTGCTCCTCCCGATGCTCGGCTTCGGGTTGACCTATCAGGTACTCGAGAGTCTTCCACTTGCGGATGGGCATCTCTCTGCCGTGCTGGCTGTTTCCATCTTTGTTTTTCTGCTCATGAACTATGTTTCCTGGGAAGCGCGTTTCAATGGGGAGCGGGAGTTTCAAGGGTGAAAATCAGCTTGACAGCTTGTATGAATAGGTGAAGAATAGGAGCCAGTACTCCCAATGGCGAAGTGCTAAAGGTTCTTTATACAAGGAGGACTATCATGGTATGCGGTTGTGGCGCTGTACAACCTCCGCGTTGTGCAGAGAAAAGGTTACTCGGAGTATTACTCCAAGTATGCCCCGTAACAGGACAGGAGTTCTCATCGCTCATCAGCGGGCGTGCGGATATCTTGTCGATTGTCGATGTTTTGGCTTTACTCTATGCTTTCCAGAATCGGGTGATTCATGGCTTGGCTCGGAAACAAGACCCTTCGCTTCTGATGTCTTTTGCCGATCGAGAACTACTCTGGATCGGTCAGGACGGACCAGCCAAATTTTTTACTCGGATTGAACAGACTCTCCGAACGCACTGCCCCGATGTATTCGATCGGGAGAAGTTTCATGAAGCATGGAACTACTTTCAGATCCTGTTGACTGGGGAGCATATCGCGTATATGACCCGGATACTCGGGTATGTTCCTGGTCCGGAAGAATATCTGAATCATGCATGGATGATGTGGTGCGAGCGGATAGCTGAACGTTTTTCCCCGCTACGGCCACTGCCAACATTGCATTGAGCGCGGTGACGCTCTTCGTTGGTGCGGCTGGGTTGTATAACACTCTGACCGCACTTTATTTTTTCCTATCAAACTGATTGTGTTGGCATATGCCAGAAAAATTCTTGCTTCATACCTGTTGTGCTCCTTGTGGTATCTTGGTCATCGATGAGTTACGCCATTCTTTCGATTTAAGCGTGCTTTTTTTTAATCCGAATATTTATCCGGAGAGCGAGTATTTGAAACGGAAAGCTGAGGTAGTTCGTCTCTGCACTGAATGGGCGGTACCGATGATTGATATGGACTATGCACCGGAAGAATGGAACGCGCGCGTTAAAGGTTTGGAACAAGAGCCTGAGCAGGGCAAACGGTGTTTTTCGTGTATTGGCATGCGACTTGATCGTTTGGGGTATGAGGCGAAATCGCGAGGATTTCGTATTTTCAGCACGACGCTCACGATGGGAACTCGTAAAAGTGCGGATGTAATTTTTCCGATCGGAGAAGCGGTGGCCAAGCGTTATGGGTTGACTTTTTATGCGGAGGATTGGAAAAAACAGGGTCGTGAAATTCTGTCGAGACAGATGGTGAAGGAGAGGGGTATCTATCGACAGAATTACTGTGGTTGTCGCTATTCGATTCGATGATGTCTTTGACGAGGTGGCAGGAGTTACTTTGAACATACGTGCATGAAAGCGAAAAGCCCTCAATGCGGAGAAGTGGCTGGATCCCTGAAAATGAGTAACGGAAAAAATTTTTACATTTTTCCCGGAAATAATCCAGGTGGGTTCCAGTTAGGGACTCAAAAATCCCATCACTTCTCGTTCTGAAGGCTTTTCAGTTTTCAGTATATGTCTTTTATGGTAGATACGCCAGTGCGCATTGAATACGTATGCAAAAAAACCACCACCTTTCGGCAGTGGTTTCTCTGATCGATCTCGCGATTAGGCGAGTGATACGTTGGTGGCTGCAGGACCTTTCTGTCCTTCAGTGACCTCGAAGGTGACAGTGTCGCCGACCTTGAGTTCCTCGAAGGTGACACCTACGAGCTCCTTGGAATGGAAGAAGAGATCTTTCTCGACACCGTCACGCGAGATGAATCCAAATCCACGTTCCATGATGAGAGTCTTGATAGTACCTTTCATAGTATTGCTTCTTGGCTACTTGAGAGAAATCCGACTACATTTCCTCTTGCATTAATTGCAAGGTACATTTTAGCACAGAAACTTTGATTGGTCAATGTGTCTTGGAAAGAGCTTGTATATGGGATTTTTTGTAGTCTTCTTCGTGTGATTGTATTGTGGTGAGTCATTGAAATTAACCCGCGATTTATGGAATAAGAAACAGGATATGCGGTACGATGTTTGACGCGGGACTTGAGTTGCCCGTGGGTCGTTTTGGGAGTGAAGTAGACAATTGTGACTCATTCTCTTTTATATCCTTTTCTTTTGAACTCCGGTATACTGGTGAAGGAGAAAATCTATCTTTATGATGTATGGCAAGATCAATTCGTTTGTCTTTTGATACGAGTCAGGAAGTTTCGAGTGTTCTTTCGATAACGTTACTCTTTTCGTTGGCTTTTCTAGTCGCGTGGTTGTCTGTAACCATGGGTGATCACATCGTAGCTCAGGCTCAGATTTCACCGGTACTGGGTCTTCGCGCCGCAGAAGAGTTAGGCGGTGGAGCGGTGCGGTAATTTGGGATATTGAACGAGAGTTTTTTGGGTTTGGATGTAGTTTCAGATCTAGCATTTAGGATTTTTGATGTCTGATATGTCGATTTTTTCGCATCACCTGAGTCTTTGGTTAGCTGCTTACGCCACGCAAGTGCCGCTTCTTTGGTTTGTGTTCATCGGGTCGATTCTTGAGGAGGTGGTTAGCCCGATTCCTGCGATGCTCATCACTGGTATTGCGGGATCGCTCGCATTGGTTCAGCGTGAAGCGTGGTGGTATCTTTTACTTTTGGCGTGTTGTGCGAGTCTGGGTAAAACACTCGGAGCTTGGTTGTATTATGTGGTCGCAGATAAGGGGGCGGATGTGTTGCTTGGGCATGTTGGAAAGTGGTTCGGCGTGACGAACGCGGACGTCGAACGGGTGGGTGCGCGTTTTACAGGACAACACTGGAAAGATGGTGGCGCGCTTTTCCTCACCCGGGTTTTACCGTTTATGCCGTCTACGCCTTTTTCGGTGGCGGCAGGGATTTTGAACATGAACCTTCGGGTTTATTTGTCTGTGACTTTGGGAGGGTACTTCTTGAAGGATATCGGTTATGTTTCGGTTGGATATTTTGGCTTTGCGAAAATTTCCACTTTGTGGCGCTCGATTGAACCTATAAAAACAGTGGTTGATATCGTGATAACGATTGCCATTATACTGTTCTTATATCTTCTGTATCGCCATCGCCATCGCGGTAAACATGCCTGGCGCTTTCTGTGCCGGATTTTTGATAACTCAAAGTGAACTGGTGTTTAATAGAGGAAGGGGAAGAGTTTTCGAGTACCGGCTTGATAGGAACGGTATGATGGGCATGCCTGGGTGAGGAGCGTTTCTTCGTAGGTGAGTTTTAGGTTGAGAGTGATGAAGAGGAGTGCGAAGGCGAGGAAATGGGTGATGACGGGGAAGTTCAGGAAAAGGCCGAAGGTAAACAGTATGAGTGCGGTATACATCGGATGGCGAATGAAGGCGTATGGGCCGTTTGTGACAAGAATGGCATGTATATCAGGTTCGGGGATGATACGGAAACGACTTTTTCGGATCGCAAACAGCGCGGATGCTCCGAGGAGTATACCGGATAGAATGAAAGTATAGGCCACGATATCCTGTGGACCGAAAGGCTGACGAATCGGATGGGACAAGGTGAAGTATCCGAGTATCAAGAACTGCGTGGTGACAAGTATGATTCCAGAAAAGTTGTTTTGGTGGGACATATTGTGTGTCGTTATGATATGGGTTGTTGAGAATGAATAATGGATAGGGGTTAGTAGACTCCAGGTAAAAAGCGGTATGGTACTTTCTTCATATATTTTTGATATGCCGGATCAAGAGATAAGTGTCGTTCTTCGGTAATCGCGCGGAGATAATAGATACAGCTCCATGCCATGAGACTGATGATTGGTACGAAACTGGCGATGGTAGCATCGAATAGCGAATGGTGGGAGGCGAGATTTTCGGAGAACGTGGCTAGGATAACAGGGAGACCCATAATCCACCAGGCGAGGTTTTTGGAAATGTAAGCAGGATGTCTTACGATGGCGTATGCCCAGTGAGACACGATGCCTCGATTAGTCAAATTGGAAGCTTTCCATCCAAGAGAAAGTGTTGCCCAGACATAAATACACATACATAGGAGTGCGAGTCCTCCGAAAAAGAGGTTGAGGGTGATATTGCCAAAATTGTTGAAGTCTACGCTGTGCCACCCTAGGAGGGTATTAGTTATTGAATTAAATGGGGGATAACACGCAAGTGCCGAAAGCCATCCGAGAACGGTGGTATCAACCGAACGTACTTGGTTGCCAAGTATTTGCGATTCAGTTAGGTATCCTGCGAAAAAATACGCAGTATCGATGAAGAGAATACCGCTGAGCGCAAACGGGTAGAGAACAGAAAAAACAAAGTCTGATGAAAGGGAATGCGCTGAGGCGGATATCGTGCTGACAGAAGCAATCACCCCGCTGCAGTTTTGGAGCAGGAAACTTAACATGAGTGGCACGAAGAAAAACTTCACTAGAAAGAGGAGGGCGGATACTTTTTCTTCAGGCGTGAGTGTGGGAGTCAGGTTTCCAGCAAGGAGAGCTCGTACAATTTTCGCGATTGCATGAAGGGTTAGGTAAGCACGGTTTTTTGCGAGTGATCCGATCGGTATTTTGGTGAGTAAGATGTAGCTCGTGAAACAACATAACATCCAAAAAAGCAGTTCTTGGGGAGCAATATGGATGAATGGGATGGAGTGATCGAGGAGGGAGTGGTAATACGGGACGAAGGTGTATATGAATAAGGTAGTTCCGTACAGTACCCAGTTTGATGCAAAAAGGAGCAGTTTTTCTTCTCGAAGGAGGGAATTGAGGGGTTTCATGCGAATGTGTTCAGATGGATTTCTCGTATTGAGTATAGAGGAAATTGCGTGAAGAGGTAATTCGGTTCTGGAGATGCCATCTCTTCCTCATGCCGTGTGGTTTGATACGAAAACACCCTTTGATAAGATGCTGCGTATCTGGTATCTTTTTGAGGCGTTTGAAAGGAAGTGCGCGTGGCACCAAGTTAGAGTTTGACATGAACTGCGTTGGGAGTGTGTTTAGCGAGACATACGAGACATTGATACCGTTATGGTTTGGGCGCTCTTTCCTGTTTGATGCGGAATATCGCTGATCTTGGTTGTTGTCTGGTGTGTGCTACAGTAGACAAAGCTTCTCAGTAGCTGGATTGGAGTCGTATTTTATTATGTATTGTTTATGCAAGATTCAGTGTTTCATCTGAAATCAGATTGGGCTCCAGCAGGAGATCAGCCAACGGCGATCGCCGCGCTCACGCATGGGATTGAAACGGGTATGCCATTTCAGACACTGCTGGGTGTAACGGGTTCAGGTAAGACGTTCACCGTGGCGAATGTGATTGCCAATATCGGTCGTCCGACGTTGGTCATTGCACCAAACAAGACTTTGGCTGCGCAGTTGGCACAGGAATACCAGACTTTTTTTCCTGAGCATGCTGTGCATTATTTTGTTTCATATTATGATTTTTATCAGCCGGAGGCCTATTTGCCCGTGACGGATACGTACATCGAGAAGGATGCCCAGATCAATGAGGAGATCGACCGTTTGCGTCATGCGTCAACTCAGGCCTTACTGACTCGACGGGATACCATCATCGTGGCTTCGGTTTCATGTATTTATGGTTTGGGCAGTCCTGAAGAATACGAAAAGAGAAATTTGCGGTTGTCAGTCGGGACAGCAATGACACGTACTGAATTGTTGCATACTTTGGTGGCACTTTTTTTCGAGCGTACGTCGGCTGATCTGACCCCGGGTCATTTTCGGAGTATTGGGAATCGGGTTGAGATCATGCCGATTTCGGAAAAGTATGTGTACAGTATCGACATAGTGGCTGGGAAAGTCGGACATATTGTCAAAATTGATCCAGTAACGCAGCGTATCTTTGAAGAACCCTCGGATATTTTTGTATTTCCAGCGAAACATTTTATTACGAATGCAGACGAAAGGACTCGTGCACTGATCAATATCCGTACTGAGTTGTCGATACAACTTGAAGCATTGGAGCGTGAGGGGAAACTCTTAGAAGTAGAGCGGCTCAAGCGAAGGACGAATTACGATCTTGCGATGATTGAGGAAATTGGGTATTGCAGCGGCATCGAGAATTATTCACGGCATCTTTCTGGTAAATTACCGGGTGAGCCATCTGAAACATTGCTTTCGTATTTTCCACATCTTCCAGATGGAACACCTGATTTCCTGACAGTGATTGACGAGTCACACGTGACGGTGCCGCAGCTTCGTGGGATGTATGCTGGAGATCGGTCGCGTAAGCAAACACTGATTGAATTCGGATTTCGTCTGCCCTCGGCATTGGACAATCGACCATTACGCATTGAGGAATTTTTGGAACGGGTTGGTCCCATTGTGTTTACTTCAGCCACGCCCTCAAATTTTGAGCGCCAGATGAGCGCTCAGATCGTGGAGCAGGTGATCAGGCCGACCGGTTTACTCGATCCGGTTGTTGAGGTGCGTGGTGTGCGAGCGGTACCAGACAGATCGTATCCTGGGCAGATCGGGGATTTTATCGCTGAGGCTGAGCAAGAAGTTGCAAAAGGAGGTCGGGTGATTGCGACGACGCTCACGAAGAAAATGGCTGAAGATCTTTCGGTGTACTTGAAGGAGAAAGGGGTGAAATCTGAATATCTCCATAGCGATATTCAGACTATCGACCGTATTAAGATTCTGACTGCTTTTCGAAAAGGTGAATTTGATTGTATTGTCGGAGTAAACTTATTGCGAGAAGGACTTGATTTACCCGAAGTATCATTTATTGGAGTGTTGGATGCGGATAAAGAGGGATTTCTCCGTTCAGAGACTTCATTGATTCAGATTATTGGTCGGGCGGCTCGTAATGTGGCTGGACGGGTTACCCTGTATGCGGACCGTATGACGGGTTCGATAGGGTACGCGATACAAGAAACGAAGCGTCGGCGGAAGATTCAAATGGCTTACAACAAAAAGCGAGGGATTACTCCTGAGACTATCAGGAAAACGATTCATGACATTACCGAACACTTGGAGAGCGTGCACGATAAGGCTGTGCGTGTGAATTCCTTGCTTGACGAACAGGCGTTCTCGGAAAATCCGGCTAAACTGATTCGTCGGAAGACTAAGGAAATGAAGGAAGCGGTCAAGGTTTTGGATTTTGAAACAGCAGCTCTTCTTCGTGATGAAATTCGGATGCTTGAAGAGAAATATGGTGCAAGGCCGTGACGAGGGTTTTGGAATTGTGGTATACTATGCGTGATATCTGCGATACGGGGAGATGGTCGGACTTCTCGCGCGGGCGGTTGGAATCAGATCAAAATTAGGTAACATATTTGTTTATGGATACAAAAAAAATGATCGGTGTGTTTGTATTAATTTTTTTGGTGGTGGCATTTGGAATAATGGTGGTGCAGCAAGTGGCATCAATGCCGGACTCCGATATTTTGCAAGGAGCATCGGTTCAGGTACTTCCGAATAAAGAGCAACCGAAAGCAGCTGGTCTGTCGGATATGCCGCAGGATGCTACGTTGCCGAGTACATCGCAGCCGGTTGTTGTCGATGTCATCGTGAACGATATTGGGAATGAGATACAAGGAGATGAAACCACTTTTTCAAGTGAAGTGGCAGCGGATTCTTCTGTCCTTGAAGAAGAAGTGCGGGCGCTTAATGAGGTAAGCCAATCTTATGATGAATAAAATTTCGGGTAAGTTCGTTGTTTTGATCGGAGCGGTGGTATTTTCATTACCATATGGCGCTTTAGCAATGTCACAAGAAAGTGGTTCACAAGAGGGTGGCGGAAGCTATCAGGGCAAACGTACGCAGGAGATGGAAGAACGCCGGATGCAGATGAAAGAGGATCGCGAGAATCGTCAGTCGAAGAATGCGGAGGAACGTCAGGCAAACCGTCAGGAGAATTTTTGCGAACAGCTGAGTGGGCGCATCGAAAGTATGCAGAGTCGTTTGATTGAACGGAAGCGTGCTTTCATAGATCGTCGGGAAAATCGTGGTGATTTGTTAGGTGGGAAGCGTGATGATCGAGACAATGCGCTGAACGATACCCGTGAAAATCAGGATGAGCGCCGGAATTCATGGTATGCAAAGTTGGAAGTAGCAGCCGATACAGATGCCAAGAAAGATGCGGTGACTGAGTTTAGGAAGACAGTCGAGAACGCGGTTGAGACACGGCGTGACGCAGTCAATGCTGCTATCGAGTCGTACCGTAACTCAGTAGACGCTCTGGTAGCATCACAGAAAGAGACTCGGACAAGCGCATTGGATGCATTTTCATCTGCGATGGAGGCAGCCGCAGCTCAGGCGAAATCTGATTGTGAGGCTGGTAAGGATGCGGCCACGATACGGAGTACCTTCCAGACCTCGCTCAAGTCGGCTAATACGCAACTCCAGTCAGAGCGCAAGGAGAATACCAATTTGAGTACTACCCTGAAGGGATTAGTAGAGACGAAGCGTACAGCGATGAAGAGCGCGCACAATACTTTTAAGAGTACGCTTGAGCGTGCACGAGTTAATTTGAAAGCTGCTTTTGGCGAAGGAACCATAAAATAGTTTTCTGTGCGCGTAGGGTTTTTATTGTCACTTTCTGTTTTCCCGAGTGGTTCAGTTGTGAGCCGATATGCCGTTGGTTCTTTTCGATGATCCAACAGAGAATACAGATACTCGCTATGAGTACTTTCAGACATACTTTTGCCGAGAAGATATATGACGTGGTCAGGAATATTCCACTTGGCAGTACGCTGTCGTATAGTGTCGTGGCTGATCACGCTGGTTTTTCTGGAGCGGCACGCGCAGTAGGTAGTCTCATGCGGAAGAATATGAATCCGAATATCCCTTGTCATCGAGTGGTATTGAATAACGGTCGCGTTGGGGCGTACAATCGTGGCGGTGAGCAAGTGAAGGCTATGCGGCTTCGTGCAGAGGGAGTATTGGTAAGGAAACGTACTGGGAGCAAGGGATCATCGTGGCATGTATTCTTGTTGGAATCCTGACTAAATGAGTATGCAGAAACATTTGATTATCGTGGCTGATGATTACGGTATCCGTGAAACCTCAGCACCTACTTTAGCGTTGGTAGAGGCGGGTGTTATCGACCGAGTTGCTGTGTTGGTACGCTTTGTTTCAGGAACAGATGTACAACGGCTCGTGAAGACAGGAGTCAAGATTGATATTCACTTGGAGCTGATCCGTTTGTTGGGACGTGGCGAGTATGAGGGAGATTCTTCTCTGAAACGTCTGTGGAACTTTGTTTGGCATGTGTTGCGAGGTGATGTGACCCCTCGGACCGTTGGGGTGGAGTGGCGTGAGCAAATAGCACTCTTCCAGAAGCAGTTCGGTCACTTGCCAGATGGCATGAATTCTCATGAGCACGTTCATTTTTTCCCGCTTTTTTTTCTCGAATTCCTGAAGATTGCTCAAGAGCATGGTATCCAGTATATTCGTTTCGGGTCACGACGTGTTTTGGGGAGTGCGCGTTTTCGTGTGGCTCAGACAGTGATCTCGATATTACATAAATTGAACCGCTATTTTTCGAGGAATCGGTCATTTCTGACTTCAGACTATCTGACAAGTGTGGATTGGATTGATGATGCGCATCGTTTCGTGCGCGATCTTCCGTCTGGTCGCATTGAATTAGTAGCTCATCCGGAACGTCCGTATGAGGCTGCCTTGCTTCGGATATTACGCAAAGGCGTTGACAGGGAGTGACAATTTGTTTTTCGCGTGGTACACTCAGAAGAATTTTTCTGTGAACAGTGTTTGTGTATGGGAAAAAATGGTATGGCAAAACAATTAACAGCGACACCAAATTCGTTCCTCCCTTCCGAGTGGATTGAGGTGCGTGGTGCACGTACTCACAATTTGAAAAATATCGATGTCGATATGCCTCGAAACCGCATGGTGGTTTTGACAGGGTTGTCGGGATCTGGAAAGTCCTCGTTGGCATTTGATACGATCTTTGCCGAGGGTCAGCGGCGGTATGTCGAATCGCTTTCGGCGTACGCGCGCCAGTTTTTGAATACGATGCAGAAGCCGGATGTGGATGAAATCAGGGGATTGTCGCCTGCTATTTCTATAGATCAGAAGTCGGCCAGTCGTAATCCGCGTTCCACGGTTGCGACGGTCACCGAAATTTATGATTACCTCCGAGTTATGTTCGCGCGGATTGGTGAGCCGCACTGTCTGACGTGTGGGCGTAAAATTGAGAAACTGTCCTCGGAAGAGATGCGTGAACTGGTGCGTGAGCGCATACGGAAGACGAAGCGAGCGGGGAGCCTGATTATTGCCTCCCCGGTTGTGAGAGGCCGGAAGGGCGAGTATTATCAACTGCTTTACGCTGCCTTGAATAAAGGTTTCTCGGAAATTTTGCTTGATGGTAAGCGGTATAGCTTGCGTGAACAGATTCTTCTTTCGAAACACAAGAAGCATGATATCGATCTTATTGTTGATGAGATCCCATTGGCAGAATTCAAGCAATTTCCTCAGACATCCGAGGAACGACTTTCGGAGGGCGTGGAACGAGCTCTTGAGGAGAGTGACGGATTAGTTCGGGTGATAATCGGTGAGGAAACAACGCTTTTATCATCGCGTTTCTCTTGTCCGTATGATGGGTTTTCCTATCCGGAGGTTGAGCCGAGACTATTTTCTTTCAATTCTCCTTATGGAGCTTGTCAAGCTTGCAATGGTCTTGGAACGAAACATTTTTTTGGGGATGATCCGTGTGAAACTTGTCAGGGCTCACGTTTACGTGAGGAAGCACTGCATATTTTCATTGGCGGTAAGAATATCGTACAGATTACTGCATTGCCGACCGGTGAGGCTGAGCACTTTCTTGCTACTGTTGAACTGTCGCCGCGTGCGCGTCAGATTGCTTCGATGGTATTGCGTGAGCTTGACAGTAGATTGCGTTTTCTCGTGAATGTAGGACTTGATTATCTGACACTGAATCGACGAGCTAATACGCTCTCGGGTGGGGAAGCTCAGAGGATCCGTTTGGCTTCCCAGTTGGGGAGTCAATTAGTCGGTGCGCTGTATGTGCTTGATGAACCGACTATAGGACTTCACAGTCGTGATAATGATCGCCTTATTGGGACACTCAAAAACCTCCAAGCGCTTGGCAATACCATACTGATTGTTGAGCATGATGAAGATACGATTTACGCGAGCGACTATCTGGTCGATATTGGACCAGGAGCCGGAACACACGGTGGACAGGTCGTCGTCTCTGGATTTCTTGATGAACTGTTGACCGCAGACCATAACACGTCTGGTTCGCTCACCCTCGCGTATTTACGGGGTGAAGAGCGTGTTCCGGTTCCGGAAACTCGTCGTCACAAAGATAAGGGCTCGCTGAGGATTCGTGGGGCACGATTGTTCAATATTCAGGATATGCAGGTTGATATTCCACTCGGTCGTTTTATTTCAGTGACGGGCGTTTCTGGTTCGGGGAAATCGACCTTATTGTACGATATTCTCCATAAGAACTTGCAGGCTCGTTTCGATCGACGTTACAAGTCAAATGAGACGTTCCATTGTAAGAGTTTCCTGGGGAGTGAATATCTTTCGCGCGTGGTGCTGATTGATCAGTCACCGATTGGCCGGACGCCTCGTTCGAATCCAGCGACGTATACTGGAGCCTGGACGCATGTGCGTGATTTATTCGCGTCGACTGAAGAAGCACGAGTGCGCGGGTGGAGAGCGGGACGTTTTTCTTTCAACCGCCCAGGTGGACGTTGTGAGACGTGCGAGGGAAATGGTTTCATTGCGGTGGAAATGCATTTCCTACCGACCGTGTATGTACCTTGTGATGTGTGCGATGGGAAGCGTTTCACGAAGGAGACATTGGAAGTGAAGTATAAACACAAGGATATCGCCGGAATACTCGATATGACCATTGAGGAGGCTTATGCATTTTTTCATGAGATTCCAGCCATCGCTGATCGCCTCAAAACCTTGAATGAGGTTGGTTTAGGATATCTCAAACTTGGCCAATCAGCCACGACTCTTTCGGGAGGAGAGGCACAGCGGGTGAAGATCGCTTCTGAATTATATCGTCAACATATCGAACGGACCATCTATCTGTTGGACGAGCCGACCATCGGACTGCACTATGCGGATGTCAGGAAATTAATTGAGATTCTTGATCGTCTCGTGGTAAGAGGAAACACCGTGGTGACCATTGAACACAATATGGATTTCATTAAGGCCTCTGATTACATTATCGATATCGGTCCGGAAGGAGGGGCCGGTGGTGGGAAAATTGTGGCAACTGGCACACCAGAGGAAGTGACACGGATTGCGACATCCTATACGGGACAGTATCTCAAGAAGGCTTTGCGAAAATGAACGAACTGGTAGATAGTTTTGGACAGCCTATCAAGCTCCGTCGCCGCCGTGGATTTCGTGGATTTCGGGTCGCTGTCGCACGTGACGGACAAGTGACGGTTACTACCTCACGTTTTGTGTCCATCCTCTTTATTCGGCGTTTTGTGGCTCAGCAGCAACAATGGATTACCGAGGCGCAATCACGTCTTCGTGAACAGGGCTATACACCACCATGTTCACGTACCAGAGCGCGCGCGCGTTTCTTGTCGCATCGTGAATCGGCTCGAGTCTTGGTGCAAAGATTGATCGTGAACCTGAATCAGCAAGAGGAGTGGAAGTATGCTCAGATTGTCATCCGTGATCAGAGGACGCGTTGGGGGAGTTGTTCGGCGCGTGGCGTTTTATCATTCAATTATCGGATCGTTTTCTTGCCGGAACATCTGGCGGAATACATCGTGGCACACGAACTGTGCCATCTTCGTGAACACAATCATGGGGTGCGGTTTTGGGCACTGTTGGAACAGGTGATCGCTGATGCCCAAGCGCGCCGTGTGGCATTGCGCTCTCTCTCGATTCTTGATATCAATGCGTATAAACAGGATGTCTGAAGGGTTGACGGAGAGACTGGTATTCTGTAGAGCCACGGGGAGTATTATACAGTATTTTTTGATTGAGTCGTATGTCGAAGAGTCCATGGACTAAACAGTGTGAGGTCGTGATGTTGCGACAAGAAATGACACTTTTACCGGAGCGTCCGGGAGTGTATTTTTTCTGCGACCAAGAGAGAAAACCAATCTATATCGGTAAAGCAACTTCGATTCGGGATCGGGTACGAAGTTATTTTTCAGGGGATATTTTCGAGACGCGTGGTCCGAAGATTGTGTTGATGTTGGAGAGAGCGGTGTATATCGCGTTTTGCGAGACAGATTCTGTGCTGGAGGCACTCATACTGGAATCTCGTCTTATCAAGGAGTATCAGCCGTTATATAACACCGACGAGAAGGATGATAAGAGTTTTAATCACGTGGTTATCACTGATGAAGAGTTCCCTCGGGTATTGGTCGTGCGTGGGCGAGATTTTGCTCAGGGGAAATTTCATGAACCGGTGAAGAACATGTTTGGGCCATTTCCGACGGGGACGCAGTTGCGTGTGGTAATGAAAATCGTGCGCCGCATTTTTCCGTTTCGGGAGCATTGTGTGCCCGGATCCGGCCAACCTTGTTTTTCGGCACAGATCGGACTTTGCCCGGGCGTGTGTTCGGGCCAGGTGTCCGCTGTTGATTATCGGAAAATGATCCGACGCATTGAACTTTTTTTTGATGGACGCAAGGCCTTACTGGTGAAGGGTATAGAGCGCGAGATGCATCGTGAGGCGCAGGCGCTCCATTTTGAAGAAGCAGGTCGTTTGAAACGGCAGATGTTCGCCCTTTCTCACATTCAGGATGTTTCACTCGTGAAGGATGATCTCAAAGAGGTGAAGCCACATCGCATTGAAGCCTATGATGTCGCGCATTTTGGCGGTGAAGAGACCGTTGGAGTCATGGTGGTTATTGAGCGGGGCCGCCCAAATAAGGATGAGTATCGACAATTTGTCTTGTGTGGACAGCATGTCGGCAATGACCTTTCGGCACTCAGTGAGGTGCTAAAGCGTCGACTTGGGCATCCAGAGTGGGCATTGCCCGAATTGATCATTGTGGACGGCGCGTTGTCGCAACAGAATGTGGTACAACGGGTGCTCGTGGAGGAGGAATTGACGATTCCGATTCTTGGAGTGGTGAAGGATGCTCATCACCGACCGGATCATCTGATTGGCCCCGAAGCTCTTCGGAAGCGTTTCGAGAGCGAAGCACTTTTGGCGAATGCGGAAGCGCATCGTTTTGCAATCGCCCTGCACCGGAAGCGTCGACGTCGCGCGCTTCTCGCATAAAATAGGCATATTTTTTTGAGAATTTCTGATGAGGTGAAAGTTTTTGCCTCTCGTCTGATTTTATAGATTATGCTTTTCTCTCGCCAAAAAAAAATAAGGCAACGAGGGAGATTTGAGACAGAAAAGGTATAATTTTTGCTTTATAAAAGCCTTAAAGTATCTTTTTGATGTGAGAGTGAGGTGATGAAGTACCCACAAGCTGGCTGTTAGCGTGTTGCACTTTCCTCAAAACCTGCTACGGTAGGAAAGGTAAGAGCTTAAATACAGAAAGGAGGTGGAAATTATGCAAAATGTAAACAAAGACGCATTGATTCATGAAATCGTTGATAAGACCGAATTGACCAAGAAGGATGTGGAGGCGGTGCTTGATTGCCTGACCGATGTTGTGACCGATCAGCTTCGCAAAGGGAACAAAGTAACACTCACTGGTTTTGGAACATTCAAGGTTTCAAATCGTGCTGCTCGTGAAGGTATCAACCCTCAGACCAAAGCGAAGATTACTATCCCGGCCATGACGGTTCCGAAATTCACTGCCGGTAAGACTTTGAAAGAGGCTGTCAAATAATCTGTCGTATTTTCCAGATACAAAGATAGAACTGTCCCGCCCCGACATAAGCAGTCTGGGCGGGGTTGTTTCTCTGTCCAGTGAAGCGAGTGAAACACAGCGTGCCGCTTCATTTGAATGGGGTGGGGTAGCAGGGTCTACTCGTGATTGTTCCGTTTTGCGGATGGACGGGTATACTTACCTGTATTGACGAATACCTTTGTAACCGGTACAGTGAGGAAAGTTTGGTGGGCTGTGCATGGCTGGTTGCTTTTCTCGGGGCATAGTATAGTGGTAGTACGAGTGATTTGGGATCATTTAGTCCCGGTTCGATTCCGGGTGCCCCGACTGGGAAATATTTCTTGTGAAGAATGCGCTTTTTATTTTTGTTCTTGTGGGGCTTCTACTCCTTTCAGGTGATGAGCCGATGTCCCTGGTATTCGCGCTCGGTGTTGCGGGTGCGCTTTTCCGGAAATCGCTTCTGGTTTGGACGGCGAAATGGCGGTCTTCGTGGTCTTTCATCATACTTGGCATCGCGCTTGGGATATACACTGAGGTATGCGCTCTGCTTGGGAATATGGAAAGGTCTGAGACTGAGCGTATTCTCCTGGATATCCGTCCGATGATGGATCTTGTATTCGGGTTCTTTTTTTACGGATTGCTGATTCTTGTCTGGTATGCGTATTTTCGACGTCGAACCTTCTCTCTTCGGCAGGTGTTCTTGATTTCGGGACTTTTTGGCATACTGACGGAGCAGTTCAATCCGGCTGTTGGCGGATCTGTCATTCTGATCGGTGTTTTTACGAATCCTCTTTCGGGTATTCCGGCGGCCTTCCTGATCGGCTGTGTTTATGCAATCTTTCCGACACTGGCATACTTTCTGACACGCCATACTTTTCAGGCGCAGAGACAGGCAGAAAAGAGAGATGTGGCCCTTGTATTGCTCTCCCTCCTTTTTCAGTGGGCGATATTCGGAAATATCATCCTCCCTTTTCTGAAAAATATCTTCCTTGATTGATCGTATGAAAAAGATCGTGACTATCGGTGGTGGAACAGGGAGTTTTATGCTGCTTTCTGGTTTGAAGCAGTACCCTATTGGGCTTTCGGCTATTGTTTCGATGGCTGATGATGGGGGCTCAACTGGCGTGCTGCGCGACGAGCTGGGGGTTCTGCCGCCAGGAGACATTCGTCAGTGCCTCGTGGCTCTTGCGGATTCGCCAGAAATACTTCGTAAGCTGATCAATTATCGATTTGAGGAGGGCGGATTGACGGGACATAGTTTTGGGAATCTTTTGCTTTCAGCCCTTGAGAAGGTGACGGGAAATTTTTCGCAAGCAGTACAAGAAGTCTCCCGTATTCTGAACGTGAAGGGTAGCGTGATCCCAGTGACGTTATCGGACACCAATCTTTTTTTGGAACTGAAGAATAAGAAGTTACTCCGGGGAGAAAATGAGATCAATCAAAATATGAAGATTGAGCAGGTTGGAGTACAGCGGATTTTTCTCGATCCAGAACCCGTGGTAAATCCATTGGCAGTGCATTGTATTTTGGAAGCAGACATGATTATTATCGGTCCTGGCAATCACTACTGTAGCGTCATACCAAATCTCTTAGTACCGGGTATTCCAGAGGCTCTTCGGGCATCTCGAGCTCAGGTGGTCTATAATGGCAATCTGGTGAGCAAACGCTGGCACACAGATGGTTTTTTATTGGAGGACTACGTAGAGGCTATTGATCATCTTCTTGGCGGGCCACGAATCGATTATGCGACCTATAATACTCAATTACCGACTCAGGATCTCTTGGCGAGGTATGCGCATGAGGCGGTGCTGACTGGACGACGTACGGATGGCCATATCACCGGGAATCGTTGTGTGGTGATCGAAGGGGATTTCCTTGACGCGCATCCGGTCGAATATGCTCGGACAGATAAGATCGCGGCTACACGCACGTTCATCCGACATGATACCAAAAAGCTTGCCCGCGCACTGATCCAACTCCTTGAGGAGAAGTAAACGAGTGATCCCATGCACGTAACCGCCTTTGACGCAGAAGAGGAGTATCAGATATACTGATTCAGTAAGGCTCATATTAAAGCAAAACACATGTACACGATTACTATTAAGGGTATCGAAGATATCGCGGATGGGACGAAGATATTTACGTTTGATCGTCCTGCCGATTACGAGTATCAAGCTGGGCAATATTGTGCTATTAAACTTGTGAATTTGATTGAGGCAGACCCGAAGGGAGCGGCTCGTTCATTTTCTTTTGCTTCATCTCCATATGAGCTAGAATTAGCTTTCGCGATGCGTTCGGGAGAGAGTGGGTACAAGAAGACATTCTGGACGCTCCAACCGGGAGATACGGTAGAGATTACCAAGGCGGTGGGGTTTTTTACTGAACCAGAAGGCAATGACCAGCCAATCGTGTTTTTGGTCGGAGGTATCGGCATTACGCCGGCACGGAGTATTCTGCGCGAGGCTCTTCATCAGGGGAGTACACGTGACTACACGCTCTTTTATGCGAATCGTTTCTTGAAAGACGCGAGTTTCCATGAGGAGTTCATTGAACTTTCTCGTTCGCTCCCGCATTTCCGCTATGTGACGGTATTGAGTAAATCTGAGGATCCAGCCGGTCCAGAAAATGACGAACGGGGATATATTACCGGCGCAATACTCGAAAAATACCTCACCGATATTCCAAAACGTCTTTATTATATGGTTGGATCGGCTGAGTTCATTGAGGCGATGGAAACCATATTGGCAGGTTTTGGGGTGATGAAGGAACAGTGTAAGAAGGATCCCTTTACCGGTTTGCGAAAGCCAGTAGTGAAATAGCAGGGCAGTGTGCGTTGACGGAATGGTTCGTTTTCGTTAAGGTGGGGGAACTCAGGGTTTATCTGGATTTGTTTTGGGGGTGTTTCGGAGGTGGGGTATCCCTTGCTGGTGGTATCCAAGACCGGGTGTACATAGATTTGATTGAGTAGAACCCGAACAGATGGTTTCTTGAGATGCCGATCAAAGTGCATATTTGCGGGTATCGTATAATGGTTATTATATCAGCCTTCCAAGCTGAGGATGACGGTTCGATTCCGTTTACCCGCTCACTTAAGAAACGAGGCTTACCAAAGCCTTGTTTTTTGTTATCCCTAAATGGAGTCGAACTAGGAGTTGACAAAAGTATCAAAATATTCTAAAGTATCTTGTTGCTTTTGGTAACCGCATATCGTCAGCGCATGACGAAGTCTATTTATTGGAGGAAAACTTCATGGGTTGGTATGACATTAGCACTAAGGCTATTAAGGCTATTTTGTACGGGCCCGATGGACAAGAGGTGGCGCGAGAGTCTCGCATTTATGGCGGCCCGCTCAAGTTGTTTGCCATGGTGCGAGATAATCTGTTACGCATTGCTGGGATCGCGAATGCTCGCGATGCGTACGGGTACACCATTCGCTGGTCCTCTAATTGGAATTCAGACTGGGTCGATGTCGAAAGCAGTGATCCGGTATCACTGGATCCCACCAAGATGTTTGATTTGGGCGACCAAGTAGTGTGCCATGTACGGACAACCAAATATGTTGGTGTAATTAGATCCATCGACGGTTTTGAGGTAATCTACATGGACGATAAAGGAGGGATCCGCCAAGCCGACTACACCCTCTTGGAGAAGAACAAATAGGAGATGGATAGCAACAAAGTGAGAAGAACAGGAATTCCGTTCTTCTCACCTCAACTAAATTCTCAATCCTTGAGACTTTTGAGAGGTTTACTTTAGACACGGAGACTTGTTTCTGTTCTAACCCTCTGCACCAGCCAGCTCAGCTAAAAATGAGGCTTACCAGAGTTTTGTTTTTTGTTGTCTGTACACAAAGCTGGGCAATCTCT
>CAYRWQ010000013.1:0-21172 GCA_964428075.1 uncultured Bdellovibrionales bacterium | reverse complement strand
GCTCCGACGACAGGATTCGAACCTGTGACCAAGTGGTTAACAGCCACCTGCTCTACCGCTGAGCTACGTCGGAATCATTCCTGATGCATTATCTCCTCTCGCAAACATCCGAAACACCCTCACACTGTATCCCAAAAAACAGGTGCTGGCAAGCATCGGCCTTTTCCTGGCCGAACAAAAAAATACCCCTCAGAGCTCATTCGCTTCGCAACGCCTAATCGCTGCTATCGGCCATACGAATAAGAGCAACCCAGCCTCATCGGTATCAGGGAGATTGAGTACGCCGAACACCAGCTACCAAAACAAAACCCCTCTTTCGAGGGGTATACTGTTTCTCTTAATAGTCTTTCAATTTCTTGAGATGCGCGTGTTCACGAATCTTCTCAAGCGCCTTGGCCTCGATCTGACGAATGCGCTCACGCGTCACGCCGAACTCTTGCCCAACTTCTTCGAGAGTATGCGTTACCCCGTCTTCTAATCCGAAACGAATCCGCAGTATCTTCTGTTCGCGCGGTGTCAGCTCATTTAAAATATCTGAGATATGTTGCTTCAACAATTTTCGCGAAGCCGACTGATGTGGCATGATGGTCTCGGTATCCTCAATAAAATCACCCAGCACCGAATCATCCTCGCTATCACCAACACTAGTTTCGAGTGAAACAGTCTCTTGTGAAATCTTCTGAATGTGCCGAATCTTTTCTACTTCGATATTCATTTCCGCGGCGATCTCTTCGGCCAATGGTTCGCGTCCGAGTTCCTGCACGAGACGGCGTGTCACCTGCGCGTACTTATTGATCGTCTCAACCATATGTACCGGAATACGGATAGTGCGGGACTGATCCGCCAGAGCACGCGTAATAGCTTGCCGTATCCACCAAGTGGCATAGGTCGAAAACTTGAAGCCTTTTTGATAGTCAAATTTTTCAACTGCTCGAAAAAGTCCGATATTTCCTTCCTGAATCAAATCGAGAAGCGAGAGATTGTGAGAGCGTCCGACATACTTCTTGGCGATAGAAACCACCAACCGAAGATTCGCCTCAGTCAATCGCTGCTTGGCATTTGGATCACCATTTTCGATAGCCTTGGCCAGTTTCACCTCCTCTTCGCCGGTTAAAAGACGCACGCGACCGATTTCTTTCAAATACATCTGCACAAGATCGGCCGACACTTCGTCTTCTCCAAGATCGATAAGACGCGCCTTAATCTTGGCCGCCTCCTTATCGCTCGCGCTAAACTTCTCACCCTCCTTGACCGTCTCAATTTTCAATATCTCTTCTGATCCAACAATACGAATGCCCCCGTTTTCAAGTTTTTCATACAAAGCTTCGAGTCCTTCAAGATCCTGCTCGATATTCGGCAAGATATGAATGATCTCGTCTTCCGTTACAAAACCGCGATGCTTCCCGCGAAGCAGAAGTTCTTCAACCGCATTCTTTTTGACTTCCGCCTTCTTTTCTTGTTTCGGTGTCAAAACTTTTTTGGATGCCGGCTCACGCGACTTGACTACTCGCTTGGGAGTCGCGACCGTCGATCGAGTTGCTGCCTTTTTTTTCACTCCTGGTTTCTCGTTTTTCCTCACGATTTTCTCCGCGATCGGAGATGTTTTTTTTGCCCGATAAAGAGGCTTTTTCGTACTTCTTCTCGGAGTTGATTTCGGGGATACTTTCACACCTTTTTTCTGACGAATCAATGGCTTTTTCGGGGTAGATCGAATCGCTTTCTTCACCAGCTTCTTCGTTCCGGATACTTTCTTTTTCAACGGCTTTTTCACCAGTTTTTTTACTTCTCCCTTGCCAGTTTTTTTCTGCTTCGAAACCATATGCGTCACCTTAAAAATTGTTTAACCGGTTCCTAAAAAATATCCCCACGACACCCCTCTAAATAATGAAGAAGCATACCAGATAACCCAGAAAAACAAAAGGATGTCGACTCATCATTGGTTCTCACGAGACAGTAATGCAAATCTCATCAACAATTCCTTTTCCTTTTCCTTTGCCCCGGCACGATGTGCTGCTTCAAGATCATGTTCGAGTCCGACTAATTCTTCGTTCCGAATAACCTCTTTTTTCATATCAGTCATCAATCGCTGCGCCATGTGCTGTGCTTTTTCAACACGCTCCTCTTCCATGAGAGTCGAAAAATCCGGACCATCGAGGATGCGGAACAAAAGCCGACTTGCCAGCATTTTGAGATCTCGATCCTCAATGAGATCCACTGGCTGACTCTCGTCTCCCGCCTGTACGATAAAAAAGTACAATGGGTGTTTTTCAAGAAAACACAACACCCTTTCATCCGGCGTTCCGCGCACCAAGGCTCTAACGGAAGGGAAGGCAAGCATAACCGCAATCAACTCTTCCCGCAGCCGTTCACTCCGCTTCACGAAAAGCACGGTGGCATCATGAAATGGAACGTCCTGACCCTTCGGAAGATTTTTCGATCTTTTTTCTCGTTCTTTCTGCTCACCATGTACTACACCGTGCACATCTTTTTCTTCCACTTTGATTGACTGTGCTAACTCCTTAATCCAGTATGCTCGATCAATCGGACTCTTCGCTGCCACGATAAACGGCACAAACGCGGCCAAAGCTTCCTTTTTCCCTCTCGGTGTTTCAATATCAAAACGCGCCAATATCTGTGTGAGAAAATACTTAAGTGCCGGACTCGGATCTGCGATTGCCTCACGAACGGCCTCTGGGTGCTCTTGCGCGAGATCAGCCGCGTCCTTCCCTTCGGGGATAGAAACGATAGATACCTCAATATCTTGCGATAAGGCAAGTTCGGTACTCCGTCGAGCGGCCTTCTGCCCTGCCTCATCCATATCGAAAAAAAACCGCATCTCTTTTCCGTACCGGCGGAGCATCGCGAGCTGTTCCTCAGTCAAGGCAGTTCCTGATACCGCGATCGTGTTCTCGATACCCGCCTGATGGCAGGCGATGACATCCATATTCCCCTCAACCAAAACCGTATAGCCGGCCTGCTTAATCGCCTGACGCGCATACGAAAGCCCGTACAGCACCTGGCTCTTCTTATAGATCGGTGTCTCAGAAGTGTTGATATATTTTGCCTGTGACTCATCGGCACCAGGCGCTACCCGAGCCGAATAGCCGATGACCCGTCCGAAAGTATCGGTAATCGGAAACATAATCCGATCGCGAAAACGATCATAATATCCGTCACCTTGTTCTTTTTTGAGTGCGATACCGGCTTGAGACAACTCCCTGCCATCAAATCCTGACTTCACGAGAAAATCATAGAGGTTCCTCCAACCCGAAGGCGCAAATCCGAGACGGAATTTCCGAATACTCTCATCAGACAATCCACGCTTCCGAAGATAGTCGAGAGCTTGATCCTGACCGACTCCCTCCCACAACTGTTTTTCATAAAACTTCGTCGCCAATTCATGGATCTCAAACAGCCGTGTTTTTTCGTCCCGCTCTTCCTGATAATGCTCTTGTGATTCCTTACTGTACTGTGGCAATTCCACATTGGCTCGTTCCGCCAGCATAACCAGTGCTTCCCGAAACCCGATACCGTCCATCTCCATCACGAAAGCGAACGCGTCTCCACCTTTATTACACCCGAAACAGTGCCACATCTGCCGCTCCTCGTTCACCATAAAAGAGGGCGACCGTTCTCGATGAAACGGACAACATGCCTTCCAGTGACTCCCTGATTTGTCGAGTTTGACATAACTTGCCACTACATCGACGATGTTGAGTCGAGCCTTGATTTCTTCGGTTGGAGATTGCATACCATGTAGATTTTTTAGGTATCCCCGATACTACCACAGAATCCGCTTCCGTCACAGCCGGGTTTACTCAACTCAAACAACCGATATGCGTCACAGAAACACGAGAAATGTACCCGCATACTCCCATTTCCATCACATGTGTCGCTCTCCTACGTCTAGTCTCATGTCTTCAACGAGGCTTGAATACTAACGTTACACCCCTCTCATCAAGGTGTCTGACAATAACTCATACGCTAAACAATACAACACCCAGTAGTACAGTGACCGAAATATATACCCTCTAGGGATACTACCACGAAGTCCCATACCGGCTTTTTTGATTTTTGCATCACGTCAAAAACAGACTGCGTTTATTTCCCGATGATAATGACCACGGCCCCACCACTGGTTTCCGAATCACCGGCTACCGCGCCCTGACTGGTCGTCTTCGGATATTGCTTCAAAAGTATTTTCTTGATTTCGCTGGCCACACCATCCTTCTCCGCCGCAAAATATACTGTCACCCCGGTATAATTCTTCTTGGTATTCCCTAAAGTGACATTCTGATATCCAGCTTTTTTGAGTACGCTCGACACTTCTCCAGCACTTCCTTTGACTCCTCCTCCATTCAAAACAAGAATCGGCTCCCGTAGAGCGTCTGATGCTGATGTGAATTCAAGTGGTGGGTCAACTTTCCCGCTTATCACTTCCGACACCACTCCTTCTTCAATGGTCGTATCCTGGGTTGTGTCAGATTTGATTTGGGAAAGTTGCACTATAGACATACCCTGGTGACGCATCGCAAGATACATGTGCGAATATCCCCACCAGCCAAGCCCTCCGATCACTACAAAACCGATGAAACTGATACCTACTAATAGCCACACCCCATACCACCGTTCTCTCGATACTGTCTTACATGGTTCACTCGCAGAGAGGGATGCTTGCTCATCTGATGACACCATATCTGATACCGATACACGATGATCCTCCATACGATATACCTAGTGTTAGCGCTCATCAACTCATCACATAAATACTTGTACAGTATATCATGTTTCACGCACCCAAAAAAATCGCGTGTCATACACCTGTGATATCCCTATTCAATATCTCTTCACTACACACACTATCGAATAGCTGAGGCTACTGCCCTGGCAACGCGAGGATCAAATGTGCTGGGAATAATTTGCTTTGACGTCGGTTTTTTGACTAATGCGGCCAATTTTTTTGCAGCAGTCAAAAGCATTGCATCAGTAATATCTCGCACCCCATGATCAAAGGCTCCGCGAAATATCCCGGGGAATCCAAGCGAATTATTGATTTGATTTTCAAAGTCAGACCGTCCTGTAGCAACAACTGCCGCACCACCTGCTTTTGCTTCATCGGGCATAATTTCTGGTACAGGATTTGCCAGGGAGAAAACAATCGGCATCTTACTCATGCGTGTGATGTCCTCTTTTTGTACGGTTCCTCCTTTCGAAACACCGATAAAAACATCCGAGCTGACAAACGCATCTCGCAGTGTACCTGAGCGATTTTCTTTATTCGTCAATTGCACCATTTCCAATTTGTGTTGATCAAGATCCGAACGAGTCGGTGAGAGAATCCCTTTACTATCTACCATCAAAATATCGCCAACACTGAAAAGGACAAGGAGTTTCGCAATAGCCTGTCCAGCTGCCCCAGATCCAGCAACCACGATCCGTACCTGATGCGGATGCTTTTTTACCACTTTGAGAGCATTAATAAGTCCAGCAACCACAACCAGCGCCGTCCCATGTTGATCATCATGCATGACAGGGATATTCAGCTCAGCTCTCAAGCGAGACTCGATCTCAAAACAACGGGGAGCGGCAATATCTTCGAGATTAATTCCACCAAAGCCTGGTGCGATGTTTTTTACGGTAGCAATAATTTCCTCCGTATCCTGAGTAGCCAGAACGATTGGAAAGGCATCTACACCACCGAGTGTCTTAAAGAGCATTGCTTTCCCCTCCATGACCGGCAATGCAGCTTCTGGGCCGATGTTCCCTAATCCAAGTACTGCCGAACCATCCGATACCACCGCAACCATATTCGACTTCATGGTGTATTCCCGTGTTTTATCTTTATTTTTTGCTAAAAATGAAGAGACCGCGCCAACGCCCGGGGTATAGTACAGACTCAAATCAACTTTATTCGCGACTTTCGCTTTTGGAACAACACTGATCTTCCCTCGCAGTGTCTTGTGAATCCGAAGCGCCTTCAGCGAAACATCTTCCACTACTTTGACCGTCTTCGTGGTCGGACGTATTTGCTTCTGCTTTTTTTCCTGCTGATCCTTCTTCTCTTTCAATACCGCGTTTCGGGTAACCATAGTCTTATTTCTTCTTAGCTGATTTCTTCTCAGACATCTCTACCCCTAATATCCGAACCCCATAATACACCACCGCCGCTATAACAATAAAATCAATGGCTACCGCCACGAAATCCCCCCACAATATAACTACCCCGCTAAATTCTAACCGAGCCTCCTTCAAACCTTCTGTGATACCGAATACCACACCAAGCAATGGGTTGATGATATCGGTCACCAAAGCTGTCACTACTTTCGAAACTGCTCCACCAAGCAAAAACCCAACCGCTAAACCAATTACTCCCTGCTTTCGAACAAACTCTAAAAATCCACCCATACAAAACTTCAAATTATGGCTTACAGACTCAGTATACACCTTCCCTTCTGGAAAAAAATTGGGTACTACCTGATCGAAGGTCAAACAGGGAGATACTCGCCGATGATGCCGGAAAGACAAAAATGAACACAAAACATCACCGGCAAGCATCAGCTCCGGCTACACTCAGAATTCTTCTTGGTAAAAACCAAACACCTTCCGAAAAACGGCTCTTTCTATTCCCCTCGTACTGTCCAAGGGAATCAGCACATCACTTAGGTCGAGCCAAAGTCGACACGCAGAATCCTCCCAATGCCACAATGGCGAGAGCCAATAGTATCCTCCACAGTGTATCCCGCATGTCTTCCATCTGAACCACATCAAAAATGAAAAGTACTCCTACTAGCACGATACTCACAACCGAAAGAATCGCGATGATCTTGGAAAAATTCTGCATATATTTTATGTTTATTTTTTAAATACCACCCAATACCGCAGATTCAAAACTTCACTTCAACCGGTTTTTTAGCAGCTAATTCACTTTCATCTAGCTCAAAAAACTCACGCTCAGTGAAAGCAAATATATTTGCGATGATATTAGAAGGGAATGTCTCAATCTTCGTGTTCAGATCGCGGACATTACCATTATAGAACCGACGAGCGGCCTGTATCTTGTTCTCTGTGTCAGAAAGCTCTTGCTGCAATTCGAGAAAATTCTGATTCGCCTTAAGATCAGGATAGGACTCCGCCACCGCAAAAACCGATTTGAGAGCATCCGTCAACATATTTTCAGCTTGGCCTCTATCCGCTATGCCGGTCGCCCCCATAGCACGTGCCCGGGCATCACTCACCTTCTCGAAAGCAGTTTGCTCATGAGTCGCATACCCCTTTACGGTGTTCACAAGATTTGGAATAAGGTCATAGCGCCGTTTCATCTGCACATCAATATCACTCCAAGCTTCCTCAGCGCGATTCTTCAAAGCTACTAGTCCATTGTATGCAAACACCGCGAAAAGAGAAATCACCACCAAAACCGCCACCATCATTCCTATAATTTCCATAGTCATATTTAAACGACATTAACCATTATTCTGACACCGCAAGTATAGAATGATCCGACCATATTGGCAAATGTACGCTATACACCCACCAGAAGCCCCGACTGTGCCACATGGGATGACTATGGTATACTAAAAGGCAATAATGACGGATTCTTTATGGCATTCATCCAAGAGCATTTAATCTTCATTCTGCCGATCGTCATCGGCCTCTGTGCTCAGATCGCTAAGTTCACTTTCTTCACCCTGCGCCACGGGTGGAGGCCGGAATACATATTCACACATGGGCACATGCCAAGCGCGCATACCGCTTTTGCTGTTTCATTATTAACCTCCATCGGCTATTTTGAAGGAATGAGTTCCGGCGCCTTCGCTGTAACCGTTGGACTCGCCTTTATCATCATCGATGACGCGCTCCGTATCCGTATGATACTCGGCGATCAGGGTCGATACCTCAATATGCTTGTCGACCAACTCCGCGATGAAATCGACGAGAGCAAATTTCCACACCTCAAAGAACGCGTTGGTCATCGTACCAGTGAAGTTGTTATGGGCGCTGTCTTCGGATTCCTACTGACTATCCTTCTTATCTCTACATTCAACACCTAAGCCACTCATCTCCGGTATTGACAGATCGAAATTGATTTGTTAGAGCAGAGGAATGCCGTTTTTTGAAAACCAGCACATAAGGAGGGAATCATCATGATTCGCGTCACATACTGGAACCTAACCAGCACAAACAAGAGATAATCTCATTGGTCTTTTCGATGTATCAATGTAACTCACGAAGTGGTGATTCTTATTGAAGCAACACTCGACATCCTAGAACGTTTCTGTCAAAGTGCCATCGCTCTCGCACTCAATCAAAGCACTCACCCGTCACTCACCAGCTTTCAGACTGAAATGGAATCGTCGTGAACGCTCACCTCTTAGGCCGATCTTCAAAAAATATTCAGAGGCATCGGTCTTTTTCTCTCATCGCCACACTCTCTGAACCAACAATCGCTCAGCTTACGTTGTGATCAATGCGGATTGTGTAAGTTTGCCGCTCTCTTCCGATGATTATCCGTTTTACAGATGTGAGATTTTCTATTATGCTCGAAATGGTTACTTTACAATTTTATTCATTTTGACTCTCGACACCTCGCAACAAGAAAGGAATTTCAATGTCTACTGACGTCATAGTGCCCGTGCCTACTCCTCAAGGGTCTAGGCCCTACACCAGAATCGTGCAATATCCCTTCGTTTTTCTCGTACCATACACTGCTCAAACCCCCGTGTGTCAACTACTCTGGGAGCATGTAAATGCAAATAGACAACCTAACATACTCACGCTCCGACTGATCAACGTGGTCTCTGGAAATCCATGTACTGTTTCCGTCCAATGCGAGACCAAAGATGATATGGTGACCTATTGGGAAACGACACAAGATACGACAAGTCTCAATCAATCGGATCATCCATGCAATTTAAGTCCTCCAGCATGTGCCAAGCAAGCTCCATTGGCTCATCCGCGTGATTCAGATTCGAGTACTCCAGCATCTATCAAACCAGCTCGATTGGCCCGCGGCGCTCTCTTGGCTTTATTGAACACATTGGGGTTGGTCTGGCAAAGGTCATCAAACATAAGTCACACTCCAGGTACCCCACAAGAGGAGATGGATGATGAAGAGATACCCGAACTTAAACTCCTGCGCGCTTCAATGCGCATTGGAGAAGATGTCCGAGCCTACCGAGTAATCATCAAGCAAGACTGTCGAATCTCACAAGGGGGGGCAGAAGTCATATTTTGTATATCGTTTTCCTTCGGTCGCTGTGTGCGAGGAAACAATACACTCTCATGCCGGTGTCCAGAACCAAAAAAAGAAGAGGATTATGATCATGGACTCACCATCACTATCGAGTAGGTTGTTCCAAACAACAACCGTGCGCGAGCGCCAATACATCGGCGCTCTTTTTTTAAATTCGCGCGAACCAGCTCTCTGATTTTACAAATTCATCTTTTTTCCGTAGGCTGAAACAAGTCGCCTTACCAACATGTTTGAAAAAGAAAGGATGCGTAATGAACACCAGTGCGCTACATGGGAACCAATCCTGTTTTTCACAGACAGAAGTATACGGAACACCCTTACTACCTAACCCCACCATATTGCAAACATGCAAACAGGGGACATTGGGAACATATATCGATGACCTTTTCCAGGGTCAAGAACTACCAGTATCCTGTGCCATTCCAGTAGTCGATCAATACCTCTATCCTCTACGACTCCACATCCAGAGTGTCGACGGGAAAGGTATACGCGGATTCTGGCGCACTCCATTCTGCAACAAGTGCGCGGGAGAAACAGCTACACATCCTTGCCTCAATACCAACGCACGTATTGACTGTGATATGTTCTGTGCGGGATCTCTCTACGGAAACCCTGACGATGAACCTGATAATACACGAGATTTAACGGGACGATCGTTATGTCATACCAACTCCCGGAACAAACTCACGACATGCGGAATACTCGTTATCGTCTTGCACCATCAACAACGATCTGGTCGCAATGTCCTAGTCAGTGTTGAATTGTCCATTGGTTGCGATGACACATCAACACATGTGTTTGTCGTTCAGCGACATGAAGGCCTCATCTTCTCACTCAAATAAGGAGCGAGAGAAAAATATCGATTGCACACAAAATATATGCGCCGTCTCCCAACGGCGCTTTTTCTTAGAAATTTCTCGTGAAATCACATTATTTTTCCGAGTTCCTCCTCGATAACGACTCGTTCATTCCACGGTATACGCTTCTCACCTACCGCCATGGTTTCCTCTGCTCCCTTACCAGTCACCACGATCCAATCACCCGGATGAGCCAACGCCAACGCTTGGGCGATAGCTGCTCGACGATCAGAGATGCGCCAATACTCCTTCCCTTTTTCTTTCCCAACTAAACCGGATTCAATCTCATCAATAATACGCTCAGGATTCTCCTGGTACGGATCCTCATTTGTCAAAACAACCATATCAGCGGCCGCGGAAACGATCTTGCCCATCAATGGCCGTTTCCCGCGATCACGCTCACCGCAAGCTCCCAATATCGCGATGATACGCATACCCGCCACGCGCATACTCGTAATGAGCGCATACAATTTCTCCAGCGCATCCGGCGTGACTGCATAGTCAATAATAATCTGCACACCACGCGTGTTTGGCACTGATTCCATGCGTCCCGGTATACCTGTTATTTTCTTGAACGCTTCTGCGACGGCAACACGACTAATGCCAGACAGTTCAGCAACTCCGATAGCTGCCAACGTATTCTCGACATTGAAACGACCCAACAACTGCATATGAAACGCGGTTCCATGAAACGCGAATGATGAGCCCGACGCATCACACACCAGTTGATCAGGAAAAATATCCGCCCAAGAATGCTCTGTGCTATACGAGAGGCATTTCACATACCGTCCTGCGCTCAGGTATTCTTCTGGCCGATCCATATCCAGATTCACCACGGCATTCCGCGCGTGCTCAAACAACAAACGCTTGGCTCGACGATACCGTTCCATATTATGATGATAATCCAAGTGCTCGCGGGTCACATTAGTCATGACCGCGATCTCATATTCAATACCCCATACCCGCCGCTGATCCAGAGCATGCGATGAAATCTCCAGTACTGCATATTCGCAGCCCTCTTCGATGGCTTTTCGTAAAAACCCTTGCACCTTCCAAGCTGAAAGCGTGGTAAACTTCGAATCATTCACCCATTCCGAATCACCCAACATGAAATTGATAGTCGAAGCCATCGCCACCCTCCTGCCCGCCTGCTTGAAGATACGCGTCACCAACTGTACCGTGGTTGTCTTGCCATTCGTACCCGTCACACCAATCACCTTGATTCGCTTCGCTGGAAACCCGAAATACACCGCTGCCGTTATCGCGAGTGGCCAATGATACAAAAGATTCTTCAACCCCTGCGGAATCAATTTTTTGAGAAAAAATTTCATACAAGAACAACTCTATTTACAAACTCCAAAAACTCTCCGAGCGCCCTTCAGTAGTATACCTCATCTCACGCAAGAACCTTTTGACTTACCAACATACACTTGATCACGCCAGAGAACAGACACGAGAATAAACTTCCTCATACCACCCGGCATCAACACCAATCAACATCGCTCGTCATATACGGCGATTTTCAGACCCACTCATGTACAGACTATCTTCCCACAAATTTCCTCATGGCCGAGAAACTCTGCTGCAAAAAACGTAAGTGCAAATACAACGCGTACCGTTTCTGATCGATGACTATATCATAACACCCAGGAAAGATGATTGGTGTGGTGCCATGAGCAAACCCAAGCTTAAAACGAGTAATACCCTTCCAGGTACTGAGAACCAATGACCGAGTATCACATGAGGTCAACGTACTGACGCCACCGAAATCATACCAGAGGCACCCCCGCCGTTTAGCCTCCTGTATTTGCTCCCATTGCAGCAGCGCTGGTGCCATCACCTCGCGATGCGCATCACTCGTCCCGCCGTGCAAGTACGTTGCCGTATCACCGAAAAACGACACGAGGTTAGCCGCCAAAACCTCTCCTTCATATTCTGCCACGAACAACGCCACCTGATTCTCCGAAAAGCTTTCAAACATCTTTCTATAATAACCCTTTGCATGTGGAAGGATATGTTGACGCGTCGCAGTAGCTTCGATCAGCGAGACAAACATTTCCTGATATCGCTTCTCTCGCGTCATAAAAACCCGTACGCCTTTCTTCTCCGCAAGATGTACATTGTAACGTGTTTTCGCTTTCATGTGTGCCAAGAGTTCTGCTGGAGATTTTGTCACGTCGACTACAAATGTCTCCCTCGGTTGCATGTCATGTGGGGCTTTCTTAAAGCCTAATTCATCAGTATTCGCACACAGCAGAATCTGCTGTTTCCATGATTCCAACACGGCTTCCGTCTCTGGTTCAATGCGTATCCATCCGCATTGCATTTTCTGTGCCAATGCGCACATTTCCCCAATCACGGTTTTTAAATCGAGCACTCCATGCCCTGGAAATCTTGGGGTGTACAGGTATTTCCCCACCACCGGCAAAACATGCACGAAACCAAATGCTCCGCCCGCCAAACATACGGATTCACGACCATTGGCTTCCTGGAAACTCGACCACTCACTTGATTGAAGAAACTGATCCATAGCGACAGAAAAATATTATTTTCTCCCCAAAATTTTCAATGCCTGCTTGATACGAGCACCGACATCCTGGATATCTGGAGATACCACCTTCAGCGCTTCGCGTGCGTCACTTACTGAGTACCCCATTGTAGCCAGCGCTTCAAGGACATCCTGATCGGCAAAGGCCTGAGCTGTGTTATGCAGTTCGACCGCGTTGACCTTATTCTGCAACTCGACGATCACTTTTTCGGCAGTCTTCTTGCCCACTCCAGAAACCCGCGTCAACAAAGAAGGGTCCTTATGTACAATGGCGGTACGAATAGTATTAGGGTCAGCAATCGACAAAATACCAAGCGCGGCCTTCGGACCAATGCCCGATACCGAAATCAGCAGTTCAAACATCTCCAGTTCATCTTCATCAAGAAAACCATACAATGCGAGCTGGTCCTCACGTACATGCGTATGAATATGCAACGCCACTGTCTCAGCACCAGCTATTTTCCCAAGCGTATAAGCAGATACTGCCACTCTGTATCCAATATCACCACACATCACGAGTGCATACCCCCGCTTGATACCACCCAACTTACCACCCAAAAATCCAATCATAACCTGAACATTATAAATAGCCGCTACCCATATAGTACCCGTTTTCCTTTCTCTTGGCACGTCAGCCGTATTTTCGAAGACTCTTGCTAAAAAATACCTTTTCTGTTAGAAATAATCTGTCTCACAGTTTCCTCGTTTACCGTCGATACGCTCAATCGACCCGCAGATACTGTTCGGATCTCATAATTCTCTCGAAAACATCACGATTAAAAATACAGGAATATGCCAATCAAGAAGAATGCTATCAAATACATGCGGGTCACCGCCCACAAGACGGAAAAGAACAGAATCGTGAAAGGAGTCGTAAAAAGCGCGATCCGAAAGACACGTGAAGCGGCATCAGCCGGCCAGATTGATGAGGCAAAAAAGTTCTACAAAGAAGCACAAAAAGCCCTAGACAAAGCCGCTGAGAAGAAAATCATCAAAAAGAATACTGCTGCCAATAAAAAATCCCGTCTGAACGCCTTCGTCAAAAAAGCCTTCTTGAACAAAGATGTTCCCAAGAAAACCAGTGTCAAAAAATCGGTCGCCAAGAAAACAGTCAGCAAAACGACTACCCCAAGGAAAAGAGTCTCGGCCAAGAAAGTCGTAACTGCCTGATTCCCTGATTCGACACACAACGTGCAATCGTAAGCCGTCCCACATCTAGGGCGGCTTTTCGCTTCCAAAGTCATCCTAAGTAACTCTCCCAAATCTCACCGCATGTATATAAAACAAAAATCTGTACGATTGTCGCATGAAACACTGAAATTTCGCTCGACATGAGATTTGAGAGAGTTACTAACGGTACCCCACTAAAATTTCCACACAAAAGTATCCAGAGCAACCCCTGGGTCCAGATTGCCAGTTTTTAAGGCCACATCCATATCGGCAAGCAGAATCAATCCGGCTGTCAGACGAGACAAGGGTAGGTTCTCAAGAGAACGTATCATATTTTGTATCACAAAAATCGGTAAGCCCGTTGCGCGCGCGATACCAGAAGCGTCATGAATCCCGTGATCAAACACTTCTCTCATCTGGATGAGTCGACGTAACTGCCAAGCACACATGGACAAAAGACTGTAGACCGCATCCTGTTTCGTCTCGTTTTCCTGTTCACGCGCAAAAAACAGCAGCGCCTTCTCACGTTCTCCTCGTGACAGTGAATCAAGTGCTTGAAAAACACCGACTTCTAAGCTTGGACGCAAAAAAAGCGCAACGTCCTCAGTCGTAATCACCCCTGTTTCACGATATGCCGCGAGTCGGAAAATTTCCTGCTTAAGACGGAGCGTGTCCTTCCCGACCGCTTTCAAGACCGCTGCCAAAGCCTTCTGATCAAAAGAAAGCCTCGTGTCAAAAGCCGAAAGCAGGGCAGATGCGTATCGCTCAAGCGAGATTCCCTGTAGCGGCTCGATTGCTTCGACCCGATCGGCTTTCTTGAGTAGCCAAGCTGCCACTGGGTGAGTCTTCTTCAATTTCCCCGATGCAACAATCAGCAAAGAAATATCCACGGCCACTGCCTGCGTGAAATGTATGAGAAACTTTTTGAGCGCATCCTCGCCTTCCTTCAACGCAAACGGATGCAACCAGATAATCAGCTTAGGTATCTCAAACAATCCCTGATCACATGCCGAACACGCAAGACGAATCGCCGCAGCCGTCCCCATATCCTCAAAATCAAACATGAGTACTTCTCCTGTCGGATATTTCTTTTGAAACCCAGACGCTAATTCTCGTCGCCTATCGCCGACGCGTACTTCATCTTCGCCGTACAGAAAATACAACATACGTGTTCCTTTTTTTCTCCCAAATAAACCCAGTATACCAAAAACAGACCAACTCGGCCTGTTTGGTAAAAACCCACACGCACGTATCACGCGCACACTAACTCACCGGCTCCCATTTAATCCCATATCCCGGTTCTACGACATCAACCCAAATCTGCCCAGGGACAAAGTGTACTTCACGCCCATCGGCCTGATAGAAAAACAATTTGCTTTCCAATTTGCTCTTATCTTTCTTCCAAGTACCCTTCATTTCAGTGCCGTTCATATAGAAATATGCATCCCCTGCATCCTTGGTATCGAACCAAGGATCACCCATTTCGATATTGTTGTAACGTCCAACGCCATTGTAATCGAGCCCATGGCGGTCTTCAACCGGAACCAGTTCCCATGGATTCTGGACGCCACGCGCCTCGTAATCAGTCGCGAGTTTGATCTGCTCTGATGCCGCAATAACCACCACAATGTTTTTCGGAGCGACACGCACGTTATTATTCTTATCAAAATCCGGAATATCATCCCAAATACGGAGATAGCTGTTGCTCGCCCGATCATAATCATACGAAACATCATACGGGTTCGGAAACGCGAGACGCAAACGGCCACCCGCTGGACGTGCCTCAAGTGACGCTTCCGCCTGATGCGGATAACCGGAAAAACTCCCCGTTGTCCGATATCCATACTTTTCCATCGCCTGAAAGATGCCCTCCTGAGTGATATGCCCCGTATCTTCATACTTCATCTTGCCGGTCTGTTCCCAGCGTGGGCAAAACGAAGTTGTCAGACAGTTGATGTTGTCAATAATTTTTCGGTCAAGTAAGGTCTCGGCAAACTTCGAGTACCCCCAGTGAACAAACACGGCATCTAACCCCTTTGCCAGTGGCAAATAGTCATGTCGAGCGGATCGCATCGAACCGATACTCTCCGGTATATCACAGAGATACACGCCCATAAGACGAGTATTGGAATTTGTAAACACTGGCATCTCAAAAACCATATCAGCGGAAGAAAATCCGGCCGCTGGACGCGCAGACACATCAGCCGGTTGCATCACGGCTATCGGCCGCTTATTCCAATTCGGACAAGCGACTCCCGAAATCGGACTCACCTCACCTTGATCCAATGGCTGTATTGTTTCGGTCGATACGATAGATTTCATATCGCTATCAAACTGAATGGCCTGATGTTTCGCGGTATCACGAACAAAAAAATACCAACCTGCCACCGCAACGGAGACAGCGATCATAAACACAACCACTTTCTGTCTCATGCTCATACTCGATTACCTTACGTGAATTTAGTAGATTCTCATTGTTGACACGACGCGCAAAAAAACGCGCTGCGCTGTCCGATTTTTATTCTCTGTATGATTGTATCACATTTTTTGCAAGGTTCCCTGTCGCGACCATACACAAAAAGATGTTTTTTAAACCGCCCAGACAAACCATCCGTATCACGAAAATCACCATCCGACATACCACCGAGTCGAGATGCCTGCCGCAGTACTTGTCGAATCGCCATCACCAACCTCTTCCGCTCCGGGACAGTCAGTCTTTCGCCAAAACGATGTGGACGGACGCCAGCCACAAATAACGCTTCGCTCCTATAAATATTTCCAATACCTGCGATAAGCGACTGGTCTAGTAGAATCTCGCCGATCATCCTTCGTCCCCGCTTCATCAGGAGTGTATCAAGAAATATCGGTGTCAGTTTCAAAGACAAGGCATCAAGACCAAGTGACGCAATGCTCGGTAGTTGCTCGACTGCATTCGTCTCGACCAACGCAATCCATCCGAATTTCCGCAAATCGGAAAATTCAAGCGTCGAACCGTCGGAAAAAGTAAAGATGTGATGGATATACCCATTATATGGATCTTCCACGAAAGCTCGATTCGTTCGATTCTCTTCGGTCTTATAGAGCAAATGCCCCGTCATTTTGAGATGAATGACCAATGAATGTTGATTGTCGAGATCAATCACAATATGTTTACCGAAACGACGCGTCCGAAGAACTTCCACCCCTCGTATCCCATGCTTAAGTGCTTGGCATGCAGGAACAATCTTACGCTCCCAGTCGCTCCAAAAATCGAGAAGGGTCTTTCCGACTATCTTCCGTTCGAGCTGTGTCACCACCGTCTGTACCTCCGGCAATTCTGGCATATAGTGTTCCTACTCCTTAACCGCGTACTGCTCGAGCAAAGAATTCACCACGGAATCCTGACTCTCATGAAAAGAGGTCTTCTCTCCACCTCTCCCCACAATAGATAGTAATCAACTGTCACCGAACGGAGAGATATTTTTTTCAGTTTTCCGCGCCGTTTTTCTGAATTTCAAACACCTTCCCTTCACATCGTATCAAGTTTCCGTTTCAGGTTCAACGGATTCAGTTTTCCGTGCGTTTCCCAGAGTTGAGCCTTCACGCCCTCAGAAACAGGTGCGTTGTGCTCCCGAAACACCTCTTTTTTGGTTGCCATAGTCAGAGTGGGATATGGTACCCGAATTACTCTCTATCCATATAGAGTTGGGTGACACGAATTGCTCCCTGGAGTGCCCTCTGGACAAAAGAACTCAAGCCTGTTACTATACTAATCCGTTATACCCTACGGGAGAGTTCCATGACGTTCAGCTGGCAGTTCCTTAGAGACAAAGAAAGGCATCTGGAATATCGCCTCCAATCAAAACGAGGCATTCTTAAAAGAGGCGGCGAACAAGCCGTCTTACACTCGCCCCAGGATCTAACCCGTATTGAGTACGCCCTCCAACGCATCAAGGACGGCCAGTACGGTCTCTGTACCAATTGCGGTATACCGATTAATGTAGATCGACTCGAAATCATTCCTGAAACGCCTTTCTGCATCAGCTGTGCAGAGATGCTCACGACTCAACACTAGACCATGCTGTCTCCGGACATGCATGGTCTTTTTTTTGAGCACTACTCTGCAATATAATGTCGAACTACAAAAAAAATCTGATTCTCTTCCAGGCGTTCCTGTTCATCCTGAGAGAGCAGAGACTGAGGGAAAAATCGGATGGGGAAACGAAAAGATATCATGCGAATATCCTCAAAAAGCACCTTTCCTTTCCCAACAAGAGACACCTTAGCGGTTTCCGGTTTGGTCTCCCAAAGACGCGAGTCTGATTCCACATGATTCTGTGTCACAAGATGCCCTCCCTCAAAAGTAATAACGACCTTCACGATGCCATCCACCTCTTTTCCCAAAAACCCTTCCAGCATAGCGACGCGAAACCCAGCACCCGAACTCATACGACACATATTAGCCTCTTCATCTTGGTTCTCCAAAACAATATCCTTTTGTATCAATAAAAGATCCAGTACACGACTGAACGATTCACTCCGACAAAGCAACTGGGGCCGTTGCATCACTGCAAACACATCCTGTGTTTTGCCAAGTGTAAAACCAGCGAGATGCAGATCACCCTCAAGTTCCTCAAACACGTGTTCGGCGCCGCCTACACCTATCTCTCGAAAAAGATGCGAGAGGCGCTCCGATTCACTCACAAGAGATGGTGTTGATGAAAATGACTCTCTCATATTTTTCACTCATTGTGACTAAACCTCTCCCCAATTTTTCCCAGAGGCGACATCAACTGCGAGAGGGACTTTGAGCGTATACACTGTTTCCATTACTTCCTTCAAGTCAGCCGCGAAATCAAGAGTTGATTCCTCTCGCACCTCGAAAATGATTTCGTCATGCACCTGAAGGAGCATGGTCACTGCTTCGCTGTACCGTTCTGTCACGAGCCAATCGGCCGCAATCATAGCGAGCTTCATGATATCGGCCGCCAATCCCTGGACCGGCATATTGACCGCCATGCGCTCACCTGAACGAGCAACCTGTACATTGCGACTCTGAATCTCCGGCACACTCCGACGTCTCCCCAGTTCGGTTTCGACATACCCGTGCTCACGCGCAAACACTTTCGATGCTTCGAGATATTTCGCTACACCCGAAAAACGATCGAAATACGCCTCGATGAATTTTCCCGCTTCTTTCTGGTCGATGTCAGCAGCCTGTGCCAATCCAAAAGCCCCCATCCCGTACAAAATGCCAAAATTGAATACTTTGGCCTGACGGCGCATTTCACTCGTCACCGCTATCGGTTCGACCCCGAACACCACCGCGGCCGTTTTCTGATGAATATCCTCCCCTTGCCGAAAGGCCTCAATCATATTCGCATCATTCGAGAGATGTGCCGCAACCCGAAGCTCAACCTGCGAATAATCCGCCCCCACCAAAACGTATCCTGGTTCTGCCTCAAAAGCTCCGCGAATACGCTTGCTCCACGACTGTCGGGCCGGAATATTCTGCAGGTTCGGATCAGACGAAGAAAGCCGACCAGTCGCGGCAATCGTCTGATGATACGTCGTATGTATACGCGAATGAATATCAACCAGAGAAGGAAGCGCGTCGAGATACGTCGTCTTCAACTTGAAGAGTTCACGATACTGCTCAATCAGGATCACAATCGGATATTCAGATCGTAATTTTTCGAGTTCTGTGGCGGCTGTTGAAATACCGGTTTTATTTTTCTTGATATTCTTCGTCGGAATCTGTAAATCAACAAACAAAATATCGGCAAGCTGCTTGGGTGAATTGATATTAAACTCCTTGCCGGCCAAATCCCAAATTTGTCTTTCGAAAATAGCGATTTCCTTGGTTGCTTCATCAGACATATCGCGCAGCGTCTCAGTGTTGAGGCGAATACCACGCCTCTCCATACGAAAAAGAATCGGGATGAGCGGAAGTTCCACCCGAGCATACACATCGAGCAAAGTCCGCTCGGGTTCCTGTGTCGCCGAAATATCCTTCAGTCGCTGTCCGAGGAGACTATTGATTCGATACAGCACCGCTGCTCGCGCCTTCGTATCTTCTTCTCCGAATTCACGCGAAATGAGATCCGAGAAACTCTGCCGCCCCCCCGCATCGAGCAGATAATCCATGATCGAGACATCACGTGCCACTCCGGCCAAAGACACCCCCTCTTGCACCAAACGATGCATGGAAGCCTTAGCATCGAACACGATTTTTGGACGCTTTGGGTGTTCAAAGAATGTCTTGAGTACTTCTTTCGTGTCTGCATTCCACTCGACAGTCACCTGAGCATGCTCGTCCGCCGCAAATTCGATTTCCGTAATACCCATTCCGCCAAAAAGCGAATCAGTCTCATCCGACAGAATAAAAGCGACACCGCGTCCACTCGTTTTCTCAAGCCAGACCGCAGCCTCTGTTCCCTTCTTTATCTTCTTATGCGCGACCTGAGCGACACGAACCATATCCGTGTCTGCCCCAGTTTGTATCGCGCTCTGTCCGGGTATCTTTTTCATGAGACTAAAAAACTCACACTCGCGCAGTAAAGCAATCACCTTTTCATGTTTGAAATCATGAGTAACACAATCGGCGAGTACAAGCTTGACCGGAGCCGCCGTATCAATCGTACCCAATTTTTTCGACAAAAAAGCACTCTCACGTCCAGATTGCAACTTTTTCTGCAGCGCTGCTTTCACTTCTCCAAGATGCGCATAGATATTTTCGAGCGTCCCGAATGCCTGAAGCAAATCGGTAGCTCCTTTCGCGCCGATACCGGGCACACCCGGAATATGATCCGAAGCATCTCCGGCTAAACCTTTATAATCAGGAATCTGTTCAGGTGAAAAACCGTACTTCGCTTCGACCGCCGTCCGATCATAGAGCACAAGATCTTTCAGTCCCTTACGAATTGAAAAGACGCTGATATGTCCATCAACCAACTGCAGCGCGTCATTGTCACCCGTCACGATCACAACATCTATACCCAAAACTCCGGCCTGCTTAGCAATACTCCCGACACAATCATCTGCCTCATAGCCAGCCAGTTCATAAATCGGAATATTGAAAGCTTGCGTCATCTCTTTTACCTTCGGAATCTGCGCATAGAGATCGTCCGGGGCTCTTTGCCGCGTCGCCTTATATTCCGCATAGAGCTCGTCCCGAAACGTGGGGCCAGCCAAATCGAAAGATGCCGCGATATAATCCGGATGAAACTTTTCAAGCACCGACAGGAGCGTCATCGTAAAACCATACACCGCCTGCACCGTCTCACCACTCTTCGTGGTCAGAGGCGGCAAAGCATGATACGCCCGGTGAATGAGCGCGTTTCCATCAAGTAAGACCAGGGTTTT
>CAYRWQ010000012.1:0-23518 GCA_964428075.1 uncultured Bdellovibrionales bacterium | reverse complement strand
AATAGTGAGGAAATTTTCTTTTACCTGTCCATGCCAAAACGGTTCCGAGAAAATATCGAGAAACAGTTGCATAGTTTTTTTCCAAATGCGGTTGCGGAGAAGGTATCTGATTACACGGTATTCTCACCCGAAGGATTAACGGCTGTGGCCGTACTGGGTCTTTCGAAACAACATGCCTTGCCACTTCGTACGTACCGGAGTCTCGGAGTTGATCCTCTGAATGAAATATCAAACGCATTAAGTCGTTTGAATAATGAGGCGGAGGGCGCGGCGATCCAGATAGTGCTTGCTCCGGCTCCGCACGGATGGCGCACAATGGGACACGAGATCGCGCAAAAGATGCAGGGTGGAAAACGATTAAAGGATGCTCAAGGAGATTCGTTTCTCCGTGGCGCTGGGAAAGAACTTGGCAAAGGTCTGATGGGTGTTCTCACGGGGGGAAATACAAGCTCTGTATCAACGAGTGATGCATCGGAAAAACAGGTTGCGCTGACCCCGGAAGAACAGGAACTGGTGAAATTAATCGACAGTAAGGCAAATAAGGCGGCTTTTCATGCGAACATACGTCTTGTCGCGACGGCTGCGACCTATGAGCGCGCAGAGGAAATTCTTTCACATATTGAAAATGCGTTCAGTCAGTTCGAACATCCGGAAGTGAACACTTTTCGTGTTTTGAGTCGCGTGAAGGGGAAACAAGCGGTTTTTGAGTTTATTTTCCGAACCTTTGATGAGGAGCACGCATGTATTCTTGGCGTGGAAGAGGTGGTCAGTTTGTTTCACTTCCCTATTTCAACGACTGAGACACCCAAAATCAAGTGGTTAAAGGCGGGAGCAGCAGCACCACCCATCAACATTCCGAAAGAGGGTCTCGTCCTCGGTTTTAATGATTATCGTGGTACAAAAACTGACATTCGGATTACAGACAATGATCGTCGGCGGCATCTCTACACGATCGGACAGACCGGTGCTGGGAAATCGAATTTTCTTCAGGAGATGGCAAAAAAAGACGCGGTCAACGGCAAGGGTTTTTGCTTCATTGATCCACACGGTGACGCGATCGAGGATATCTTGACCGCTATTCCAAAAGAGCGTGCGGAAGACGTTATAGTTTTTGATCCATCTGATGTTGAACGTCCGATTGGTATCAACATGCTTGAATTTGATTTGGCGCATCCTGAGCAGAAAACGTTCATTATCAATGAGATGATCGGCATCTTTGATCAATTGTACGATCTGAAAACGACGGGTGGACCGATGTTTGAGCAATACATGCGTAATGCGATGTTGCTTATTATGGAACATCCGGAGAGCGGATCGACATTAATGGAGATTTCCAAGGTGTTATCAGATGAGAATTTCCGTCGGTATAAACTTGAGCATTGTAACAATCCGATCGTTCGGGATTTTTGGATGAAGGAGGCTGAGAAAGCCGGAGGGGAGGCGGCATTGGCGAATATGGTACCGTATATCACCTCTAAGCTTACCGCGTTTGTTTCAAACGATATCATGCGCCCCATTATCGCGCAACAGACGAGCGCGCTCAATTTTCGCGAGATTATGGATAGTGGCAAAATTCTGCTTATCAACCTTTCTAAAGGAAAGATTGGAGAAATCAACGCGCGTCTGTTAGGGATGGTTATTGTGGGTCGTTTGTTGATGTCAGCGCTTTCCAGGGTGGATATGCCAGAAAGTGAGAGGAAGGATTTTTACTTGTACTTGGATGAGTTTCAAAATGTCACAACAAACTCAGTGGCGCAGATATTGTCAGAAGCGCGTAAATATCGTTTGTGTCTGATCTTGGCACACCAGTTCATTGCGCAATTAAAAGAAGATATTGCCAAGGCAGTGTTTGGCAACGTCGGGAGCATGGTGGCGTTTCGGGTGGGTCCGGAGGATGCGGAATTTTTAGAGAAACAGTTTGCCCCGATTTTTAGTGGACAGGATCTTATGAATGTCGATAATTATCAGTGTTTTTCGCGGCTGCTGATGAATGGCGAACTGACTAAGCCTTTTAATATGAAAACATATGCTCCTACAAATGGGAATCAGGAAATTGCCAATGCTCTGAAGGAACTTTCTCGACTACGGTTCGGTCGTGATGCGGCGACTGTAAACCGTGAGATTCTGAATCGTCTGAAATTGGTGGAACAGAAGCTCGCCTAAAATACAGAGCATTATCTTCTTTTGTTGTGTGTGTTACATGAGTCTGTAGTGGCACGAGTGTCCCAGAAAGGCCGAGTGATGTCTTTTTCGGCTGGTGAGTCGGATTGACTCCACCGTGGTGCGTAGCGTACAATGAAGATTGTTTCCAGGCGCAGAATGTACACTGTATTCTTGGAACATGTTTTTGTTTTCGTTGGTGTATCTGTGTGTTGATTCATTTTTTATGAGTATTTTTCATGCCACATTTTGAGGTTGAAATCAAGAGTTTGCTTGGTGATGAAGCGGTGGCCCGTGCGTTTCGGACTCAACTCGCCTCACTTTTTCCGCACCTGATCTTTCAAGGTAAGCACTCACAGCTTAACCACTATTTTACTGACGGAGATGTGTCTTTGTCTGCCGACCGGTTCAATGCATATTTTACTTCTGAGCAACAAACGAATTTGAAGCGTATTTTGACGGAAGGGAAGAAGCATTCAATACGCACTCGTCAAGCGGATGGACGGGTGTTGTTAGTGGTGAAGGCTTCTATTGATGATACAAGTAGCGCCAATGGCATCATACGCATGGAATTCGAGGAGGAACCAGAGGGCCTCTCGCTTGATGCGCTTGATGACCTGTTGCTTGATATGGGTTTGCAGTACCAGGCAAAGTGGTCACGTGATCGAGAAGAATACCGGTTGGGAGATGTGTCTATCTGTCTTGATCGGAATGCTGGATACGGCTATGTGGTTGAATTTGAAAAGGTTGTCAGCACAGAGGACGAAGTGACGCAGGCCAAGGCCGAACTGATCGATCTGATGCGACATATGGACATCGTAGAGTTGTCTCAAGAGCGTCTTGGGAGAATGTTCGCTTTTTACAATGCGCACTGGCGGGAGTATTATGGGACGGATCGGGTATTCACAATAGAGTAATCGGGTAAGTCGGCACAGGACATTATGTTTCTTTCAGATCGGGATATTCAACAGGCAGTGGAGCAGGGCACCATTATCATTCGTGATTTCGACCGGGAGCGTTTGGGTCCGGCGAGTTATGATGTCATTTTGGACAACCAATTTACTATCACTGAACCGCATAAGACTCCCGTCATTGATCCGATGAGACAGATTTTTCCAAAAACGAAATCAGTTGAAGTCGCCGATGAAGAAGCTTTCCTTTTGTTTCCCGGTGAGACCGTGCTTGGCAAGGTGCGTGATTATGTCGGGAGTAAGGATTTTCTCATTCAGATTTCCGGTAAGAGCAGTCTTGCGCGCGTTGGTCTGGTCGTACACAATACGGCGGGCATCATCAATCCAGGTCATTTCCTGCATATCACCCTCGAACTTTCTAACCTGAACCGTGTGCCGATTATACTTCGACCTGGTATGCAGGTTGCGCAACTGACTTTTTCCTGCCTGACTTCACCGGTGGAATATGATTATCGGAAAACCGGTCGTTTTAATGGGGATAATTTTAAGAAGAATTTTTCTCCATCTGAACCAAAAAAGATAATCGGCGCACGTAAGAACGAGATGCGTATCCAAAAGAAAGCTGTTTTTTAAATATATGTTGCGCATATGGCTATGAAAAACCGGCATCCTGAGTACCAGTACCTCGATTTATTGCAGGAGATTTTGGACACTGGCGTACGACAGGAAGATAAAGGCTCTGGAGCGATTACACATAGCGTTTTTGGTCGTCAGATGCGTTTTGATATATCGGAAAATTTCCCGCTTTTGACAACGAAGAAAGTGTACTGGAAAGGCGTGTTGTTTGAGCTGTACTGGTTCTTATCAGGGCAGTCGAATATTCGTTTTCTTTCCGAGAATGGAGTGCATATCTGGGACGACTATCCGTACAAGATATATCGTGAAAAAGCACTACATGGCGAGTTGCCGGAAATGACGAAAGAAGATTTTGTGCAGCGCATCATTGATGATGAGCCGTTTGCTCGTGTACATGGCGAATTGCCTCGTATTTATGGTGAACTGTGGCGAAGATGGCCGGCAAAAAATGGTCGGACGATTGACCAAGTGCGTTGGGTAGTCAATGAATTACGTGAAGATCCCGATGCGCATAATACGCTCGTGAACGCTTGGAATCCTGAGTATCTGTACGCGATGGCTCAGCCAGAAGAAGCATGTCGTTTTCCGATTTGTCACAACATGTATCAGTGTAATATCAAGAACGGTAAACTCTCACTGCATTTGTATCAAAGAAGTGCCGATTTGTTCCTGGGAGTGCCTTTTAATATTGCCTCATACGCTTTACTGGCGTATGTGCTCGCTCGTGCGACGGGAACACAGCCAGGCGAGTTTATTCACACGTTTGGGGATGTCCATATTTATGAGAATCATATCGATCAGGTGAAAGAACAGATGAGTCGTACACCATTGCCATTTCCAAAACTGCGAGTGGCTGATGCAGTAAAGGATATCGATGACTTTCGTCCAGAACATGCCATCATCGAAGAGTATGTTTCTCATCCACCCATTAAAGGAGAGTTAGCTCCTGTGGGTGGTTATCGGACGAAGAATTGGGAAGAATACTTGCAAAAAAGTCGGAGTGGAAGAAAAATATCATGAATCAACCACGCATCTCTCTCATTGCGGCTATTGCGACAGAGGATCGAGGCATCGGACTTGCGAACGCGCTTTTGTGGCGTATTCCCGAGGATTTTTTGTATTTCAAGGAGAAGACGTCTGGCCATGCGATTATTCTGGGTGAGAATACCTTTCATTCGATTGGGCGACCGCTGCCTTATCGGACCAATATCATTCTTTCAGTTGATCCGGATTTTACTCCTCCAGGTTGTACGGTCGTGCGTGACATTGACGAAGCACTCGCGCAAGCGCGGAATATTGAAACTGAAGAAGTGTTTGTTTGCGGTGGTGCGAGTGTCTACCGGCAATTCTTACCGCTTGCCGATCGGCTCTATTTGACTTTGGTTGAGGGGAAGTATGAGGCGGATACTTTTTTCCCTGAGTATTCGCAGTTTAAACGGGAAATTTCCCGAATAGATATGAACAACGGGACATATCGGTTCTCTTTTGTTATCATGGAAAGGTAATTCGCGAAAAGATCTTTTGAATTTATGGCAGGGAACAAAATCATTCTTGGTATATCAGGTGAAATTGCGTCCGGTAAAGATACGGTTGGGGATTATCTTGCCAAGGTTCATGGGGTGTTTAAACTGCGCTTCTCTCAACCGCTGCGTGATATACTTGATCGTCTTGGGTTAGAACAGAACCGAGAGAATCTTTCTCGTGTTTCCTTGTATTTGAGAAAAGCTTTTGGTGAGGACTTACTTTCCCGAGTGATTCTCGGAGAGGCTGAGAAGGGTGGCGCGGATTTTGTGGTCGTCGATGGTATTCGCCGATTGTCCGATACCGTGCACATGGAAACCAATGAACATTTTTATTTTTGTTATATTGATGTAACGCCGGAGAAACGCTTTGAACGACTGACACGTCGTCGTCAGAATACGGATGATGCATCAAAGACTGAGACTCAGTTTGAAAGAGACGCACAACGGGAGACCGAGGTCAGTATTCATGAATTAAGGGATCGTGCGGATTTTATCATCGATAATAATGGAACATTGGCAGAGCTTCAGTCGCAGGTGGATGATATGGTTACGGAGTTGCGTCGGCGCACCGGAGCTTAACTGGTGTGTTCAAGATTCGTTTCTGTAATGAGAATGGTCGAGTATGAAATACGGTGTGACGATTGGTATGGAGGTGCATGCGGAACTCAAAACTGATTCTAAGATGTTTTGTGCGTGTCCGAATGGGTTAGGCATGGAGCGAGAACCGAATGTGCATATTTGTCCGGTTTGCACTGGTCAACCAGGAACACTTCCGGTACCGAATCGAAAGGCGATTGAGATGGTTCAGCGTGTTGGACTCGCGCTTCAGTGCCGTGTCAATGCCCATTCTAAATTTGATCGAAAAAATTATTTTTATCCTGATATCCCGAAAGGGTATCAGATTTCGCAGTATGACGAGCCATTGTGTCAAAATGGGAGCATGCTGGTGAATGATAAGAAGTTTCGAATCGCTCGCATCCACCTCGAAGAAGACACGGGGAAATCGTTGCATCCGACAGGGGCTGACTATACCTTGATAGATTTCAATCGTTCCGGTGTCGCACTTATGGAACTCGTGACCGAGGCGGATTTTGAAAGCGCCCAGGATACGCGGTTGTTTTGTCAGCAATTACGCCAAATATTACGTTATCTTGATGCTTCGGATGCTGATATGGAAAAAGGGCAGATGCGTTGTGAAGTGAATCTTTCGTTGTATCCAATGGGGGCTGAACGTTTGTCGGGAGCAAAGGTTGAGGTAAAGAATCTTAATTCTTTCAAGATTGTCGAGCGGGCTATCGAATTTGAGATCAAGCGTCAGACCGCAGTATTGGAATCAGGAGGTACCGTGGTGCAGGAAACTCGCGGGTGGGATGAGATACATTGTGAGACGGTTTCTCAGCGCAAAAAAGAGTCGGCTCATGACTATCGTTATTTTCCTGAACCGGATATTCCGTCTTTTGATTTTTCTCCAACGTATATTGAGGAATTACGGCGTGCATTGCCTGAATTGCCCGCTGCAAAAATCGCGCGTTTTGTGGCTGAATACGAATTGCCTCTTGCTGATGTGGTCATTTTGACGGAAGACAAACACTTTGCGGCATATTTTGAGCAGGTGGCGAGCGAATTGGTTGATAAACGAGCAAGTGGTGAGATGCAGGCGCAGATCGGACGCGCTATTAAACTTGCGACCAATTACTTGTTGACCGAAGTACGTAAGTATCTTTCAGAGCAGAATAAAGATACAAGCGCGTTACCTTTCACCCCTGAGAATTATGCCGAGTTTATCGCGCTGATTGCAGATACGAAGATTAATTCCAGTGCGGCACAGGCCGTATTGGCTGAAATGTATCAAAGTGGTGATACCGATCCTTCTCATATCGTCGAGCGTCTCAATCTGGCTCAGGTGAGTGATACAGGCGCGCTCACAGGTATTATTGACACAGTGCTTCTCGTCAATGAGAAGTCCATTGTCGATTTTCGTTCTGGGAAACAGAACGCTTTCCAATTCCTCATTGGTCAGGTAATGAAAGAGACCAGAGGGAAAGCGAATCCCGAAATAGTTGCCGATATACTTCGACACAAACTGGCTCAATAAAAGCACTCTGTAGTCAGAGAGATCGAACTCACCAGAGTGAGTTTTTTTAGTTACTTGAGAGAGAACACGAAAGTTTATCAAGAGGGTAGTCGTCGCAGATGAACTTGCCCTTTTTAATGATCTGCGATCATGACATAATATGAGAGTCTAAGTCAGGAGTTTCAGGAGACTGGTGCCGTTCATCTCAGTTGGCTTCTGGATGTTCATGAGTTCGAGGATTGTAGGCGCGACATCGGAAAGCAGACCGCGAATCTCATTTTGTTCTCTCACCATCTGATCAGATGATTTCTCGTGATGATTGTCTGGCGTAATGAACCAGATGGGGACGGGATTCACGGAATGTTCAGTGTCAATTTCACCGGTTTGGAGATTTTTGAGTTCTTCGGCATTACCATGATCCGCAGTAATCAGTATGGCGCCTCCGTGCTTGAGAATGGCTGGGACGAGAATAGACAGACTCTTGTCTGTGGCTTGGCACGCGACAATTGTGGCTTCTTCGTTGCCAGTATGTCCGACCATGTCAGCATTAGCGTAATTGATGAGTATGAAGTCGTACGTGTTGTTTTTTAGTATTTCAACGAGTTTTTCAGTTACCTGGGGCGCGCTCATTTCAGGAACCTCGTCGAAGTGAGAAGCGGTCGGTGAGGGAATCAGTATTCGATCCTCACCCGGGAAAGCCTGTTCTTTTCCACCATTGAAAAAGTAGGTAACGTGAGCGTATTTTTCGGTTTCGGCGATACGCAGTTGGGTCTTGTTGGCAAGGCTGATAGTTTCTCCGAGGCTATTACTCACTTCTTCTGGGGGAAAAGCCAAATGGACAGGCAGTCCGCGTTCATACTCGGTCATGGTGACGAAGAAAGTTTCAAGATACTCTCGTTCAAAACCATCGAAATCAGGAACGACGAAAGCTTTGGTTAATTCACGGGCGCGGTCTTCGCGGAAGTTGAAAAAGACAATAGCATCATCGTCTCTGATGGGGACAAACGGTTGCGTTGCTGAGGTGATTATGGTTGGTTCGATGAATTCGTCGGTGATATTTTTAGCGTAGGAATTTTCAAGAGCCACTAACGGATCTTCGGCAGTTTCTGCTTTGCCTTCAGTGAGCATCCTATAGGATTTTTCGATGCGATCCCAGTTATTGTTGCGATCCATGCTGAAGTTTCGACCGGAAATGCTCGCAATGGTGCCGATACCGATGAGTTTTGTTTCCCGATCGAGTTCTTTGACGTGTTGGATACCAGAAGTGGGCGGGGAATCACGACCGTCAGTAAAGACGTGAATCGAAACTTCTGAGAGTCCTTCTTGTTTGGCGAGTCGTAGGATGGCTGCGAGGTGTTCGCGATGCGAATGTACGGAGCCAGAACTCACGAGTCCCATGATATGGAGGCGGCTATTGTGATCTTTCACGTGTTTGGTAGCCGAGAGGATCGCCTCATTTTTATAGAAAGTGCCATCTTGAATGGACAGTGCGATACGGGGCAGGTTTTGATAGATGATCCGGCCAGCACCCATGGTCATATGACCGACTTCGCTGTTACCAGAGGTGCTCCAAGGTAAACCAACTGAAATCCCTGATGCCTGAAGGGTGGTCATGGGGTAAAAGCGATTGAATTTGTCGAAAGTGGGAAGCTTCGCTTCACGGATGGGATTTCCGGCGATGTTATTGCTAATTCCCCAGCCGTCGAGCACGATAAGTACGATGGGTCGATAGGACATTGTTTTCTTGTTATGGAGCCACTCAGTGATTCATGTCAGGCTGATTCGTGCTTCTTCTGGATCGGCAGAAGAATCCGCACCGAAGTATTCTTGTGGGCTATATCAGTTCTTTCCTCATATATATCCGACTATACAGAACAGAGTAACATAGATTTCATTTTGACAAAAGTTGTAGGCTGCCATATACTGTGCGAGCAGCTTTGTGCAATAATTTATTTCGGTTGACTCTAACCGTATTTCGGCAGAATCGAGTGCTTTTTGGAAGAAAATATGGGAATAGAACTCTTTCTCTCTTGTCCTTATCAAAAAATTATCAGCTTTGTCTGAAGTTTGTCCTTTTTCCATCTTGGTATACGAGAAACGTTCCGGTAGGACGTTTCACTGTCGGTAGCGTACGGTGATTTCGTATGTTTGGCATAACAAATCTTATTTTTGGTGTTGCTCTTCTTGGTGTAGGGGCGATTTTTGGGTACGTGATTCGTCAAAATAGAGCGAAGAAACAGTTGGAAACTGCTGAAGGTCAAGCAGAGAGTATTTTAAGTGAAGCAAAGAAACGGGCTGAGGAGTCCATTTTGGAAGCAAAGAAACGAGCAGTCGATATTCTCGAGGAGGCTAAGAAAAACGAAAAAGAGCGTGAGCAAAAAATTACCAATCAGGAAAATCGCGTTGAAAAGCGCGAAGAACAGCTTGATCGGAAGATGCATGATCTTGATCGACATGAGGAGACCCTCATGAAGAAGGCTGAGAGTATTAAAGTGCTTCGAGAGGATATAGAGAGATTGAAAAGTGAAGAAGCGGTTCGTTTGGAACAGATCGCCTCTTTAACTCGAGAAGAAGCAGCGGAGCGTGTGTATGAGGCAGCCCAAAAGGAGAGTCAGGATGTTTTGGTGCGTCGTATTTCTAAGCTGGAAAACGAGAACGCGGATGTATTGGAGCGACGCGCACTTTCAATCATGGGGACGGTGATTCAAAAATATGCCCGTTCTCATGTTGCGGAGTTTACCACTTCAACGGTGCAGATTCCTTCGGATGAGGTGAAGGGAAAGATTATTGGTAGAGAGGGACGCAATATCCGAGCCCTGGAAAAAGAAACAGGCGTAGAATTTATCGTGGATGATACTCCGGAATCAGTCATTATTTCGTCATTTGATCCGGTACGTCGGGAGATTGCGCGTATTGCTCTTGAGAAGCTTATTGAGGATGGACGTATTCATCCAGCTCGTATCGAAGAGGCTGTTGCGGAAGCGAAGAAAGAGATCGATCAGAAGATTCGTGAGGCCGGAGAGGCGGCAGCGTATGATGCTGGTGTGGCTGGGTTACATCCAAAGCTCCTCTATATTCTTGGTCGTTTGCGTTTCCGATATAGTTATAAACAGAATATTTTGCTGCATTCCTTGGAGGTTTCATATCTTTCCGGTGCTATCGCCGCAGAACTCGGAGCAAATGTCGCAGTCGCGAAGAAAGCAGGTCTTCTACACGATATTGGGAAGGCCGTTGATCATGAGATCGAGGGGACACACGTGAAGATCGGCATGCGTATTTTGGAGAAATTCAATATTGGACAGGATGTCATTGATTCGATGAAATGCCATCATGATGAATATCCTCATGAGCGTTTGGAGGCTTTCATTGTGACGGCGGCGGATGCTATTTCAGCATCTCGTCCGGGTGCTCGAAAAGAGACCGCGGAAAAGTATATCAAGCGACTTCAGGAGCTTGAATCACTAGTGAACTCTTTTCCGCAAGTGGAAAAATCTTTTGCGATTCAAGCAGGTCGTGAAGTGCGCATCTTTGTCAATCCTGAGAAGACTGATGATCTTGGTGCCCTGAATCTTGCAAAGGAGATTGCGAAACGTATTGAAGAAGAGCTGCAGTATCCTGGTGAGATCCGAGTAAATGTATATCGTGAAACCAAAGCTGTTGAGTATGCTCGTTGATTGATCTCTTGAGCGGGAAAGCGTAGATGGATCAGTTGAAATGAACCGTCCCATATACACTGGGGCGGTTTCTTTGTGTACCGGCACTCATTTTCAGTTTGATGAGCAGCGTGCCGCTTTGTTTAGTGGCCGAACATTGAGCATTGGCGATGGTTTCAATTCCAAGTCTGTTTTTTTATGATAGGTTGATACTCACCTGTAAGCGTATTTTTTTGATCATGTTTACAGTACACAGGAAAGACGGTATACTAGACAACGCACATTCTGACTTGAGTCTTGCAAGAGAATGATGAGGTACGCGTGAGGTTTGAAGGGTGTTTCTAAGTCAGGATGCCTTGAATGGATTTGGGGTATGGCAGACAAGAAATCGGTTATCGAAGTACGGGGCGCTCGTGTGAACAACCTGAAGAATGTGAATGTGGATATTCCACGGAATTCTTTGGTGGTAGTAACCGGGCTGTCTGGATCGGGTAAGTCATCTCTCGCATTCGATACGATATTTGCAGAGGCGAATCGGCGTTATGTCGAATCGCTTTCTTCTTATGCTCGTCATTTTATGGAAGGTCTTGAAAAACCGGATGTGGATGTTATCAATAATCTCTCGCCAGCTATTTCTATCGATCAGAAGAGCGTGTCACGCAGTCCGCGTTCGACTGTTGGAACCATGACAGAAGTTGCAGACTTTTTGCGCGTACTTTTCGCGAAAGTCGGTGTGCCACATTGTCCATCTTGTGGAAAAAAATTGGAACGTTTGGCCGTGCGAGAGGTGATGGATGCACTTTTGTTATTGCCGGATCAGACCTGGATTGTCATTCTGGCGCATAGTATCGAAACCGATGATAAATCGGAGCGGGAGGCACTTGAGATAGTTGAACATCTGGGATATGTACGGATACGGCGTGCCACTGAAACAATTCCGCTTGTTGAACTTTTGGCCAATGCTTCTCGCGTGGAGGAGAAACCCTTTGATATTGTGATCGATCGACTGGTACTTGATCGTGTACGTCCGGACAAAGAGCGATTGCTCGATTCTCTTTCAACAGCGTTTAAGATAGGTTGTGGAACCCTTTCGGTGTTGTTGGGCGATAACCAGAGAGAGATCGTGTATAACAACGAGTATCGCTGTGAGGCTTGTGATATCCGTTTGCCGGAATATACTCCGAGTCACTTTTCGTTTAACAATCCAGAAGGAGCATGTCCAAAATGTACCGGACTGGGTCGAACACTCGAGCTTGATCCAGATTTGATCATTCCGAACCGAAATCTTTCATTCATTGAAGGTGCAATTCGTCCTTGGAGTAAAATCAGCGGCGAGCGGAAGCGAACAGGCGGGCCAATGCATGAATTAGCATTGCTCGGGAGGCGCTTGCATTTCTCTCTCTCGGTTCCGGTCAAGAAGCTTGCCGCCAAACAAGTGAAAGCCATTTTTTTCGGTGAGGAGGGGTGGCAAACAGACACGCATAAATTTCGTGGAGTGCTTCGCTTCTTGGAGGAGAAATATCGGGACACGAAGTCGGATCATTTACGGCAGGAGATTGAGGAGTTCATGCGATCATACACCTGTCCCGAGTGTCATGGGAAGCGACTCAAACCTTCGGCGCTTTCGGTCACTGTGCTTGGCTATTCTTTTGCGCAGCTGATTGATATGAGTAGTGAGCACTTAGCCATGACGTGCCGAGCATTGGGGGAAAAGATCACACGTGAGGGAAAGGAACGGGATGTAATCATGACACTATTCCGTGAGATAGAGACTCGATTGGCGGCTGTTGAAAGAGTTGGTCTGGGTTATTTAGAGTTGTCCCGTGGTGCAGATACCCTGTCGGGTGGCGAAGCGCAGCGAATTCGACTTTCAGTGCAGATGAAATCAGGGTTATCCGGTATTGTATATGTGCTAGATGAGCCGTCAGTTGGACTGCACAGTCGTGATACGGATCGGTTAATTCGAGCCTTGATCGATTTGAAGGAAGCAAATAATTCTTTAGTGGTTGTCGAACATGATATTGCCATGATGCGCCAGGCGGACTACGTGATTGATCTTGGACCAGGCGCTGGGCCGGATGGAGGAGAAATCATTTTTGCCGGGACACCCGAAAAGCTCGTGGCTTCTCAGGTGTTGACAGGGGAATATCTTTCGGGGAGACGTCACATCTCCGAAAAGCGACAGGTACGGAAGCGTGGGAGTGAGAGCTTGGTTATTGAGGGCGCGAAGGAACATAATCTGAAGAATATCGATGTTGAGATTCCACTTGGGATTTTTGTGTCAGTGGCGGGGGTTTCTGGATCGGGTAAATCATCGCTGATTCATGATATCTTGTCTCGAGCTCTGGCCAAACATTTTTATCGTGCTAAAACTGAGCCGGGAGCACACACGAGGATTTCTGGCCTTCCGTACATTGATAAGGTTATTATGGTCAATCAGGATCCGATTGGTCGGACACCTCGTTCGAATGCCGCAACGTATACGGGAGTTTTCAGTCTGATTCGAGAGGTATTCTCGGCGACTCCAGAGGCGGTGAAGGAACATTTTTCAGCGACACATTTTAGTTTCAATATGCGTGGTGGACGATGCGAGGTGTGTCAGGGCGGGGGTTTGCGCAAGATTGAAATGTATTTGTTGCCGGACGTATATGCTCCGTGTGATGTTTGCGGTGGGACGCGCTATAATCGACAGACACTTGCTATCGGGTATCGCGGCATGAGTATTTCTCAAGTATTGAAAATGACGGTATCTGAAGCCAGACGTTTCTTCTTAGATCAGCCAGCCATTGAAGAACGATTGCGTGTTTTGGAGGAGGTAGGACTGGGATATTTGGTGCTTGGACAAAGCGCGACTAATCTTTCGGGTGGTGAAGCGCAGCGTATTAAGCTCGCTACAGAATTGGCTCGTAAGTCGACAGGGAAGACTCTTTATATTCTCGACGAACCGACTATTGGATTGCACTTCGAAGATGTCCGTAGATTACTTGAGGTACTTGAAGTGCTGGTGGATCGAGGAAACAGTGTTTTGGTTGTGGAACACAATGTCGATGTGATTCGGGCATCGGATTGGGTGATCGAACTTGGACCAGAGGGTGGTGAGTGTGGTGGCGAGCTTCTATTCGCTGGAGAACCGCAGAAATTGAAGGCTTGTAAGCGAAGTATAACTGGGAAATATCTGTAGGAATGGATCAAGAGTGATTGGTGTTTTGGTATACATGCTATACGTCGAACATCTCTTTTTCGCCCGCCTAGTGTCTGCGCAGTAGTTTGATGACGTGCTTAACCCGTTTTTCTTCGATGTCTGGTATGTCTGATTCATATCATCTTTCAAAGGATATTATCAATACACTTGTCTATTATGATGTATTGAATTTCCCGCTTACAGCCTTTGAAGTGTGGAAACACCTTTTAACGCTTTCAAATGATGCGCGTCCATCATCGTATTTTGAGGTTATGACCGTACTCCGAGCAGGGTGCGGACGTGGGACTATAGAAAGTCAGTTCGGTTTCTATGTGTTGCCTGGTCGCATATCTTTGATACGTGATCGTATTAGTAAGGACAAACTCTCGGTTGAAAAACTCAAGCGAATACGTCGTTTGGCGCGTTTCATCTACTATGTGCCGTACGTACGTTTTGCGGGTGCGACCGGCAGTCTCTCGCTCAAACATGGTGATATCCGGAGCGATTGGGATTTGTTTGTGGTATTACGTGCCGGGAAGATATGGACCGGAAGGGTATTATTGACGGGCACGCTTTTCCTCATCGGGAAATGGAGACATGGCAAGTATATCCAGAACCGTGCCTGCCTGAATTATTTTGTTGCGGAGGAGAGTTTGGAGATCGGGACACAAGATTTGTTTTCAGCACATGAATATCGTTTCATGATTCCGTTGTTTCATTATGCGCTGTTTCAGAGATTTGAGCTGAAAAATCGTTGGATGCTTCGTTTCAAGCCAAACTTTTCTCTTTCAGAAATTCCAACGCTGTGGAGTATCCCGAATCAAAATCCTGCGCCACCATTACGGGGTATTTTCGAATGGTGTTGTGACTTGTTTGATCTGGAAAGGAGACTCTCAACGTGGCAGCGGATGAAAATCGCGCGCAATCCAAGAACTCATTGGAAGGGGAGTTATATTGAAACCAGCGAACGAGCTCTGATTTTTCTCCCAAGACCGCGTGGTCCGCGCGTGTATGAGTCTTTCAAGCATCGGCTGAGTGCTTTGTAACAGACGGTCGATACAGGGGTGATACTTTCGTGCTATACTGTACGCAGGGAGAAATACAAAAAGTTGGTTATGCCTAAGTATATATACACGGCAAAAGATATTGCCTCTGGGGAGTCGGTTGGCGGTGAAAAGGAAGCGAGAGATGAACACGCATTGGCGGCTGGTTTGCGTTCGTCTGGTTTCCTTGTGACCTCGGTACGGGTGGTGCAGGCTACTTCTACGGTGAGTGTGCGTTTCTTGGATCATTTCATTTCGGTACCGCTGAAGGAGAAAATGACATTTACGCGTAACCTTTCGGTTATGGTATCGTCTGGATTGACCGTTTCGAAGGCGGTGATGAATCTTTCGGTCCAGACAAAGAACAAGACTTTTCAGAAAATTCTGTTGGAAGTGTATGAGGATGTGCAGTCCGGAAAGACCCTTTCTGAGGGACTCGCAAAATACCCCAAAGTTTTCAACGAGTTATTTACGAGCATGGTATACGTTGGGGAGGTGTCGGGTAATCTCGAAGAGGTACTCGACATTCTTGCTCTTCAGCTTGAAAAGGAACACGATTTACTCTCAAAGGTGCGAGGCGCGCTTATTTATCCTTCAGTGATCATGATCGCGATGATCGGCATCGCTATCTTGATGCTCACCTATATCCTTCCGCGTATTACCGGCGTGTTTAAAGACATGGATGTGACCTTGCCGGCCTCGACACGCTTTATCATGGGGGTGAGTGATTTCATGCAACATCACGCATTTCTCAGTATTGGGCTGTGCGTGGGAAGCGTAATCGGGGTAAGGCTTTTCGCAGCAACCACCATAGGGAAACGCTTTTTTGATTGGTTGTTTCTCCGATTGCCCATTGTTGGTTCGATCATTGTGAAGGTAAACTGTGCCCGTTTCGCACGTATTTATAGTTCACTGTTGAAGAGTGGCGTGTCGGTGATGGATGCACTTGCTATTGTAAAGAAGACGCTGACGAACGTGTATTATCAGGAAGCGTTGGAAGGTGCTATTTCCGAGGTGCAGAAGGGAGTGGATTTGAGTTCGGTCATTCTTCGCTACCCGCGTATTTTTCCGATTCTGGTTCCACAAATTGTGCAGGTTGGCGAGGAGACGGGGAAGACAGAAATGGTTTTGCGGAAATTAGCGGAATTTTATGAGGAAGAGGTGTCTCAGATTACTAAAAACATGTCATCCATTATTGAACCGATACTCATGTTGCTCATCGGTGGTGGTGTCGGTTTTTTTGCTATAGCGATGTTGACACCGATGTATAGTGTCATGGAGAACATCAAGTGATACTTTTATGTTTATGTGCTTTTGAGTATGGGGCGATTGGTGAGGAGTACGGGGCGAGTATCGGGTTTCACGCTTATCGAAGCATTCGTGGTGCTGTTTGTTGTCTCTCTGATTACACTGACCTTTTATCAGACTTGGAGCTTGGGAACGGCTCAGATTCAGAATGCCAAGTATCGGCTCGGAGCGAGCGCTATCGCCGACCAGCAGATGGAGATGATCCGAGGATTGGTGTTCGACAATATTGGTACGACGACTGGTATTCCAAATGGCATATTGAGTCAGGATCAGACGATTCTTGCGAATAATACCTCATATACGGTGCATACTGTGGTGCAGTTTATCGATGATGCGACTGATGGGACACTCGCGGCGAGTACTGACATCGCCCCAAATGATTATAAAAAAGTGACAGTAACGGTTTCGTGGGGGTCAGCCAGTGTTTCGGAGCAGGTGCGGATGACGTCACTCTTTTCGTTGGATGGGGTGGAGTCGGTGGCGGCCGGTACAGGTATTCTTTCGATTAATGTATTAAATAATGCTGGGATAGGGGTCGCGGATGCCTCTGTGCACATTACAAATACCTCGGTGGTTCCAAATGTCAACATTACCGCCACAACTGACACGAATGGGAACCTGATGTTCCCCGGAGCACTCGCATCGGCTCAGGACTATCATATCTCTGCGGATAAGAGTGGGTATTATGGTGTCTTGACGTATGCCCCATATCCGACATCGGTGTTCAAACCAACAAATGTGCACGCGTCTGTTGTTGCGGGGAGTCTCACGGCGACCACGCTGGTGATGGATGAATATGCGGATATTGAGATATACACCGAAGATCCTTTCGGCGTCGAGATCCCAAATGTGGATTTCACACTGAGCGGAGGGTCGGTCATCGGTACAGATGCAGTAAGTAGTGTGCCGGTCTATGATTTCTCTCAGACGACGGTCACTGATTCAGATGGCCGAAAGAATTTTTCAGACCGCAGTTCTGGCGCGTATACGGTTGCGCTTGATCTAAGCGAAACAACTCAGTATCAATTCTTGCGATTGGATCCAGAAGCAGCGACGCACGACGTTCTCAATGCGATGGCAGGGGACACAACAACCATCAAGTTTATTTTAGCGGATAAGACTATGCGTTCCGCATTGATTACAGTAACGAATACCAGTGACGGAACACCAATTGCGGCTGCGTCGGTACGGTTGCATAATGTATCATTGGGATATGACACTACACTGACAGCGGATACATATGGGCAGGTGTATTTTCCGACCAGTGCCGTACCGTTGGATGTTGGGACCTACGATATAGAAGTGAGTGCTTCAGGATTTGTGACCGAAACAGATACGATTATCCTGTCCGGATCTTCGCTGGTAGAACAGACCGTGTCCCTTGATGCTTCATAAATACAGAATGGTATGGTGTATCGGAGACGAGTAATGCAAAGGATGTTGGTCGGTATGTCTCTCGTGGAGATGATCATCGCGATTTTTATTTTGTTCATGGGCATGGAAGGTATGACTATTCTTTTTTTGAATAGTTGGAAAAGCAATAAGTTCGTCTTGGAAACTGGCAACGCTTCTCTCATAGCATCACGGAGCGTGAATCAGGTAGTAAAAGATATCCGGAGAGCCCGCCAGGCAGATAATGGTGACTACCCGGTTGAATCAGGCACAGATTTTGATTTGAAAATCTATTTGGATGTCGATGCGGACGGTGTAACAGAACGAATACACTATTTTTTGAGTGATGGTTCTTTGTATCGGGGTGTGACGAATCCGAGCGCAACTACTCCCGTGAGTTACCCAGTTGGTGATGAGGTCGTACAGGAAATGGCACAGTATATTTCCAACACTCCTACTGATCCGCTTTTCTCCTATTACAATAGAGACTACCCGGCTGACACCATTAATAATCCTTTAGCCACCCCAATAGCGGTGCAGGATATCCGGTTGATACAGGTGCATCTTTTGGTGAATATTGATCCAGTACATGCTCCGAATAATATCAACGTGGAATCTTTCGCAGAACTCCGCAATCTCAACAACTACTAATCTATGAACATGGGTCTGTTTTTTCAACGAAGACGACAGGGTTCGGTTTTGGCATACGTGCTGATTATCATGTCGGCGTGTCTTATTTTGTTGACCTCTATCATTACTTTTGTGGTGTCCCAGTTGCAGTACAGTATGAAGCAACATGATCGGGAGCAGGCTTTGCAGATCGCTGAGGGAGGAGTGCATTTTTATAAGTGGTATCTGGCGCATCAGTTGGATGGGCGTACAGCGAGTCAGGTACAGGCGTTTTGGGCTTCTGGATCTGTACTTGGGAAAACGACACCCTATGTGGCTGATTATGATAATGGTCAGTACTCAATCACGGTGACACCACCAACGACCGGATCGACTATTGTGCATGTCACTTCGGTTGGGTATACGACAGCGAATCCAGCTCTGACACGCACGGTCAAAGTTCGGTTGCGACGACCTTCTTGGAGCGAGAGCGCAGTGGTTGCGAACGACTTCATGCGTTTTGGTGTCGGAACCGAGGTGTTTGGAAAGATTCATTCAAATGCAGGTATCCGTTTTGATGGATTGGCACATAATTTGGTTTCGAGCGCGGTAGAGAGACATAACGACCCTGATCATGCCGGAGGGGATGAGTTTGGTGTGCATACGCATGTTAACGTACCTCCAGCCGTTGGCGTGAATGCTGCGTTTCGCCCCGCCGAGGCTCCGCCGAGTGCCGTGCCAAATCGCGCGGATATTTTTGAGGTAGGTCGGCAGTTTCCGGTCGCGCCGGTAGACTTCACTGGTGTACTTGGCGATCTATCCTTAATGAAATCCGAGGCTCAAGCAGGGAGGGGAAGATATTTTAATAACTCTGAACAGGGTCGACATATTATTCTTAAAGCAAATGGCACGTATGATGTATGTAGGGTGGCTACCACGGATCCCTTCAATCCGGTTACGGGTTTGGGGACCAATGGGATCACGAATTACCGCCGGAATGCGGGCGGGGGAACATGCGCGACGTGCTCTGGATTATGTCTCACGAACTATCCAATTATCGATAATGGGGTGATCTTCGTAGAGAATAATGTTTGGTTAGAGGGCACAGTGGATACGAAGAAGTTGACGGTGGTAGCGGCCAACTTGGTTACTGCTGATACAAGGAGCATCTTTATCAATCGGGATATTCGGTATACGCATGCCGATTGTTCTGAAGTGATTGGAATTATCGGCCAGAGAGATGTCGAGATCACACGTAATAGTAATGACTTTTTGCGTATCGATGCCGCGCTGATGGCACAAGCAGGCCGGGTTGGTCGAGCGAACTATACGGGTTTGAATGCGATTCGCGATACCATTACCATTAATGGGGCGATTGCGAGTAATCAACGGTATGGTTTTGCATGGACGAATGCACTTGGGGATCATGTATCGGGATATCGAAATCGTAATTTGTACTATGATAATAATCTCCTCTATTGTCCTCCGCCTTATTTTCCAACTGGGAGTAACTATTTAATTGACTTGTGGGAGGAATTATAGGTACTGTCCAGGTTTTTGCGTAGCAATGTCCTCATCCGTACTGTTGTGCAATATGATCTGAGGCCGTGACCAGGAAGATGAATGGGATAGTGTGGTATTATACGTGTAGGGAGTGAAATACAAAAATCAATTGGTGATATGTCTTTTCTGCAAAAAAAAATTTTTGATGTGTTCCCAAGCTCGTTTGGGTTAGATTTGTCGGATCTCTCCATTAAAGTGCTTCGCATGGAAAGTGAAGGTGCAACTCACAGGGTTGGTGGTTTCGCTTCGGCCGCTCTGCCAGTAGGGAGCGTGATTGACGGAGAAATTTTAAAAGCGAATGTAGTGGTTGATGTGATACGCGACTTGCTACAAGAGCCGTCCATGAAGAAGATGCGAACTCATCGAGTGGTGTGTTCCTTACCAGAAACAAAAGCATTCCTTCGGGTGATTTCCTTGCCAAAGATGGAGGAGAAGGAGGTGAGTGAGGCGATACGTTGGGAAATTGAGGCGAACATTCCGTTGACACTCGATCAGGTCTATTATGATTGGCAGATATTGGGAGAGGCATTGCCGATTGAGAAGGGGAAAATGAATGTTTTATTCGTGGCGGTAGCACGAGGAATAGCCGATCAGTTCGTTGGAGCGCTTGAATCGGCTGGACTCGATGTTGTCGGGCTTGAAACTGAATCAATCGCTCAAGCACGCAGTTTACTCTCAGAATCTGACGAGCATAAAACGACACTCACTGTGGATATCGGTGATCGTCGGACCAGCTTTCTTATCTCGGTTGGCAATATCCCTTGTTTTACATCAAGCGTTCCATTGTCATCACAGATGATTACCGATGCTATTTCCAAACATCTCCGGATTTCGTTTCAGGAAGCGGAGGATATTAAATTAAAACAAGGATTGGGTTCTCTGGCATTACATGGCCCTACGTTTACGGCCGTTTTGCCCGTAATTGAGAGTATCGCATCTGAAATTGAGAAATCAATCGGCTTCTATCTGGGAAATCTGCATTATTCAAATGATATCGATACGGTTATTTTGTGCGGTGGTGGTGCCAATATGAAGGGGCTATTGCCGTATTTTTCGAGACGGCTAGGTCGTGATGTTGCTTTTGGAAATCCATGGGTGAACGTACATCTTGGGAACAGACTTCCGCCGATTGATCGTAACCATGCTGTACAGTATTCAACAGCAATAGGACTGGCGCTTCGTGGTATAGACGAATATGAAAATATTACTTAATTTGTTACCAGCAGATAAGAAAACGCTCACTGAACAGCGGATGCGGTTTCGGTTTTTTGTGTGGCAAGTGTTTTTACTTTTTTCACTTGAACTTTTTTTCCTTGGGATATTGCTTGGTGCGTACACGCTTCTGAGTGTTGAGCAGAAGCATCAGGAGACGTTAAGCCAGGAATTCGATCAGTATCGTGACGAAGAGAAGCGTCTGAAAATCTTTGAAGAGAGGTTTCGAGAAACGAATAAGAGAGTGGACGTGAGTTTTATGACAAATAAGGAACACTTTCTCTTTAGCACTGTTTTTCTGGTCTTGGATCGCCATATGAATGATGCAGTGATTCTTGAGCGGGTTACTACCAAGGACTTCCAATTATCTATTTCTGGAGTGGCACAAACGCGGGACGATCTCATTGCTTTTAACGAATCACTCGAGAGTGAGGCATGTTTTTCGGATGTTCACTTGCCACTTTCAAATCTTTTAGCGCAGAAACAGGTCAGTTTTCAGATGGATATCACTCTCAAGAATGATTGCCTTCACGATACGAAATTATGAGCGAATATTTAAAGCGGAAATACGGACTTATTCTTTTCTTGATCATACTCGTGGCCATGGTGCTGACATATTGGTTTGGTATTCGGTGGTTATTTGCGAATATCCGGAGCGAACGTGACGCGATCCAAGAGATGTTGGTGATTCGTGAAGAGCGCAGTAGACAATTGGGTAAACTTGAGGAATACGCTGACCAGCATGACATTATTCTGGATAACGAGAGTACAATGGACATTTTCACTGATCAGGAGCATATGATTGAATTTGTGGAGCGCTTGGAGTCCTTGGCTGGAGAGAGCGGGGTCGAGATTGTTATCGAGGCGCGTGATCCTATTGTGCCACCGAAAATGGTTAAGAAGTCAACCACAAACACGAACGTTCCCGCGACTACGGATAAGGATACGAAGAAGGAAGGTGAACCCGATGATGGAAAATCGAAAGAAACCACCTCTGATTCGGGGAATGCCAAAAATGCTCCAAATAAGAAGGTTAAAAAAGGATCAGGAATTTTGGAGAATCTGCCTAGTGATTCTTACACACATCTTGGGTTGCGGATTATCGGGGAGACACAACAAGTGATTACTTATCTTCATCGAGTAGAAAATATGCCAGTGGCCCTGGATGTGATTGCAATCGATGCGATGCGCAAGGAAAAACCTGCGAAGGAACGTGTTTCTCCCGGCGCGGCGTCTTTGCCGAACACGCCCATTTCTGATACTTCTGGTGTGGCTCAATCTGAGGTGAATACCAATACGCTTGATGTTCCAGAGCCGGTGCCGGTTCATCAAGAGGTTCCGGAAAACGATTTTGTCTTGGAGTTAGTTGCCGATCTTATTGTCTATCATTTCAAACGGTGAATTTATGAAACTTGCCTCATTTCGTCCAGCTCTATTACATGCTCGATTTGCTTCATGGAAAGGGATGTTATTCTGGTATCAGTCGTATCGGAGGGTGTTTATCAGCCTTTTCTTTTGTGTTTTGGTAGCGGGTTCCGGGTATTGGTACTATAGTCTTTACCGATATAGCTGGAACGAGCATGAGAAGAGAACGTTTTTGGAATCGTATTCTCAGGAAACGACTCTTCGTACAGAGCGTTTTCGTAAGGTCATAGATGATCTTCATGTCCGACAAGAACGGTATCGGGTGGATCCGGTATTGATGCATGACTTCTTTCGTCTGGACCAGCACATCAAGAAGGATGGTCGATGAGCGTGCCTAGATGTTCGTGTTGACGATAACGAGTGGGATTGTTAGAGTGGACTGATGTCTACGCACACTCAGACCAGACGGGAGTTTTTTCAAGCGCGTTTTCCAGATGCGCCCTTGTGGCGGTTGGCCCAGATCGAACAGACTCTATTTTCACCGCTTATTCATTCGTTTCAGGATATCACCACGCTCCCCGTGGCGTGGCGGAACCTCCTTGAACAGGAATCGGCCTTCTTGACGTATCGGGAGTCGCAAGTATTTTGGAGTCAGAAACGGGATACATTCAAGGCCTTGCTGATACTGTCGGATGGGAAGCGTATCGAGACTGTATTGATGCGCAATGCGCGTAATGCATATACGGTGTGCGTGTCAACACAGATAGGGTGTGCTATGGCTTGTACGTTTTGCGCGACAGGGAGTATGGGATTTACGCGTAACTTGTCGAGTGATGAGATCGTTGACCAATTGCGGTATTGGATTTATTTTCTTGCGGATCGACCAGA
>CAYRWQ010000011.1:0-24359 GCA_964428075.1 uncultured Bdellovibrionales bacterium | reverse complement strand
ATCAACTCACAGATGATGATACAAAATATAGTTCTCTTCACTTATAGAATGATACCTTAAAAAAATTATCTGGAAGCTGTGACACAAAGGGATATGCCATATCACAAGCCCCTTTATAATATCATATGCATACTGTTGAATAACATACCAACCAAAATAGCTCCTTGCCTTTCGTTCCATAGCAAAATTCTCAGGTTGTCTTCTTATGAGCTTGTCTTATTTCGCCATTAGTTGAAATTATCGCAAGTGCTATTTTCAATTTCTCGAACCAAGTCATATAAAAATCAAGTTGCTATTTCCTGAAAGCTGATCTAATGAGGATCAATCAATCTAAAGCTGAGCGTCTATGCTTAGTTTTATTGACAAAGCAAAAATCGAGCGGGGCAGTTTCCTCACCAGCTTGCAAAAAATCTTCTCTATTTTAAATGTGAAGTGATCTTTTTGAGCATCAACACTGAATCTTTTTCACCTGCCTCTCTTTCTCAAGGTCGAGACGATGTAAGGTCTCTTTGCTATGATTCGCACTCAAGAAGTATTTCCAAAAGGCTGCCCTTTTTGTATAGAATATCGAATTGTTTTGAGCTTTTCTTTTTCAGCTCTTTGAAAAACATCCGCCCATTTAAGACAGTTTCGGTTCCCTATTCTCTGAACAAGTGTTCTAGGAATTTCAGCAAATGCGTGGGACGATATTGCCTGAAGGCATCGAGAGGATCTTCTTACCATACGCCGTCTGAACGGAGACTCCTTTGCCTCCATGCACCACCCCGATTTTCTCAGCGAGTGGATTGAAAGTACGCAGCGCTTCGAGTACTTGCACCGCATATTGAGGTGCGACCACACAGGCGAAACGCCCTTCACTCGCCAAACTATACACATCAATGCCAAGCATTTCGGTAAGCGCGCGCACCTCCATATGCAGCGGCACCTGTGCCTCATTAATTTCAAAAGCTACCCCATTCTTTTCGGAAAATTCATTGAGAATAGCGGCTAAACCCCCACGTGTAATATCTTTAGCCTGTTTGATATACGCGCCAACGGCCAGCAATTCTTCGTGCAGTGGTTTGCTATCTGTCACGAGTGTCGTCTCGAGTTCAAAACGCCGCGCCAAAAGTGCCGCCCCGTGTTCGCCGAGACCACCTGACACAAGCACCACGTCACCGGCTTCGAGTGGCGTATCAAGAATATGTGTTGTCAATCCGACGCCACTTGTATTAATGATCATTTTATCTATACCGCCACGCTCAACCACTTTAGTATCACCCGTCACCACCGGAATCCCAGTCTCCTTTGATAAATCTCCAAGTGTTTTAATGATCGTCATAAACTCCTCCTTGGAAAAACCCTCTTCCAGAATGAGCGACAATGAAATCCCGATCGGACGCGCCCCCATCACCGCTAAATCATTCACCGTTCCACAAAACGCGATCTTGCCAATATTTCCACCCGGAAAAAAAATCGGGGTCACCACATAGGCATCAGTGGTAAACACGAGGTGCTGATCTCCCAAAGAAAACGTTGCCCCATCATCCGTCGCGTTCGCCCAGGCCGAAGGTTGCTCGAACTGCGCGCGCATGATGCTAATCAAATCCTGCATCTCACGTCCGCCACTTCCCTCACTCAATTTAACCGTATGCATGCCGCGCTCAATCGGGATCGGACACGCTCCAGTCAAGCACGTTGTCTCTTGTTTCTTCATACTTCTGCCAAACTTTTTCCATATTTATACGCAATCGCGCAAGCTCCCTCAGAATCACTCACCATACACGCTCCCTTCGGACTCTCTGGCGTACACACAGTGCCAAACAAAGGACATTGCCGTGGTTCCAGAAGTCCACGCACGATTTCTCCGCAACGACATTCCGGATGTTCCACACTCACAATATTTTTGAAAAGATCAGCGTAAACAAGACGCGCATCGAATTTTTCGTCAATCGGAGCCAGACCAGAAAGCGGAATGACTCCCATACCACGCCACTCGGCATCCACTGGTTTCAACGTTTTTTGAATCATACGCTTCGCAATCGGATTGCCATTCGGAAATACGACTTCAGGATAGTCATTCACTACCCGCACTTCTTCGTTTCTAATCAGCTCAAGCAAAGTCAGAATCGCATGCAACAATTGATCCGGCTTAAAACCCGAAATCACCTGCGGCAGAGGAATATCCATAGCGCCCCACACATCGCTCCCAATAATCGCTGAAACATGTCCCGGATCGATAAATCCATCCAGATTCATCTCCTGCGTGAGAGCGCGCATAGCCGGCGGCATCACCTTATGCGCACAAAATACCCGGATACCCGCTGAAAGAAGCTTCGCCGTCATCGGCGTAGTCGTTTCAAATCCGACCGCAAAAAACACGCGCTCTTTCTCATCAATAATCTGATCGATCGAATATACCATACGGACATCTGCCCCGAGATTCTGCGCGTCGGCGAGACTCATCTTCGTCCCGGGCACATTGATCATATCGCCATAAGTCGCCACAGGAACTCCCGAGAGGGCGAGTTCCACCATGGAATCAATATCGTGTTGCGAGGTAACACACACCGGACAGCCCGGTCCAGAAATAAGCCGGATATTTTTAGGAAGCACATCACGGAGACCGTAACGCATCACGGTATTCGTGTGCCCCCCGCACACTTCCATAATCCGCACCTCACCCATGCCTGCTGCGATAGTCTCAATCTTGTGAAGAAGTTGGTTTTTCATGACATCGCTTTCAATTCCGCATCAAGATCGTCTGGGCGAGTATCGGCCAACAGACGATATGATTCACGCGCTGACGCTTCATCAATTTTCTGCAAAGCAAATCCGACATGCACAAGCACCCAGTCATCTTTCACTGAATCCGAAAGAAAAGACAAATCCACGCGACGCTTAACACCACCGAAGTTCACCAACGCTTCCTTCCCCTCTACTAACTCAATTTTTCCTGGTATCGCGAGACACATATATATTTCTTTGTATGCTGTATCATACCAACTCAACGCCTCTAAGACAACCTAGATACCCACGCGTAGAGATGCCAATCAGCATAACCACCTTCAATCATATTGAAACTATTGCTTTGCCCATGCGCACATCACCTGCAATCGGAGTCCCGATACATACCAACTCAATCAATGACAAGTATCAATCCCATCTCCCCCTCGCGTCCCGCATACCCGCTTGCAAAATACCGAATATACACCAACAGTGTACTGCGAAACGCTGTTTTTCACTTTCTTCAATCCATGCTCTTTGATACAATACGGGTACACTCTTTTCCTTAATGTTCCAAAGAATATGCTCAATCTCGAAAACCTGACCAAACGCTTTAATAAGAAACTCGCTGTTGATAGTGTCAGTTTCTCTATCTCACCAGGTGAAATTTTTTCGCTCATAGGATCCAACGGTTCAGGAAAAACGACATTGATCAAAATGATCGCCGGACTGCTTCGGCCAGATGTCGGCACTGTCACCGTCAACGGACATAACACGATCGAAGCCCCATTCGAAACTAAATCCTGTATCGGCTATATCCCCGATGAACCTGCGGCATGGCCAGGCATGACAGGGAAAGAGTTTCTCCACTTTGTCGGAGCTCTCTATGGAGTAGACGAGGTCACACGCGCGCAAAGAATCCTGGAACTCCTCCCTCTCTTCCGACTCGATGGAAGCGAGACTGATGATTTCGACGGATATTCCCGTGGAAACAAACAAAAATTCAGTATCCTTGCCTCACTGATCCACAAACCAAAGCTCCTCTTGATTGATGAGCCCATTGTCGGCCTCGATCCAGAAAGTGCGATCGTTGCCAAACAAGTTTTCGTTGATTTCGCAAAGCAAGGAGGTGCTATCCTTCTGGTCACACACACCCTCCCAGTAGCCGAAGCCATCTCAAATCGCATCGGTGTCCTCAAACACGGCCGCCTGATCGCGAAAGGAAGGCTCGAAGAAATACGCGCGCAGGCCCATCAAACACCAGATTGCTCACTCGAGACAATCTACAATATGCTGACCACATAAAATATGTTTCCTCTTCTTTTTCATCATATTCTTCGGAAATTCGCTCGATATTTTTCGCGATATCGTACTGCCAGGATCATAACAGTTGTTCTGTTCCTCCTTCTACTAGGAACCATCTCAGCAGCTATTTTTTCCTTCTTCTTTTACAGTTTCCGCTTCCTGATACTCTCAGAATATTTCAAAGACGCCATTCTACTCTACCTGTTCGAACTCTTCCTCTTCATCATATTTATCCTCATTTTCGTGAGTGCGCTTATCACCGGACTCTTCAGCCTCTTTACCAGAAAAAACCAAGTGTTGCTCGCCACATCTCCACGATTCGATCTCATGCCCATTTTGGCACTCACGCGAATGTTCATCTCTTCGCTCTGGCCTATCCTCATTATTGTACTCCCAGCACTCGTGGCTCTCAGCCTCACTTACGGGCTCTCACTGTTTGGAGCATGGTTCACGCTCCTCGCACTCAGTATGTTCATCGCGTTTGCTGTCGTCTTATCCCTTTCGCTCATTCTCCTCATCACTCACATACTCTACTCTCTCCGATACACACTCCTGCGACCATGGACACTCGCCATCGGCACTGTTTCTGTATTCGCCCTATTACTCACTCTGGCCTGGCACAAAATCAACGCGATACATTTCAACACACTCTTTACAATCGAAGCTCTTGAGAATACCACGGCACACATCGACCCCATCCGAACTGCCTTGTCATCCCTCCCTTCTCATCCACTCGCGCTCGCCTTCTTCGCTGCCAGCCACAATGACATCCCACTCCTCATTCGCAACACATTCGCACTCGCAGGACTCCTTGCCTGTATCTTTATGTTTTTCCTGCTCCTCAAAAAACGTCACCTGACTTTCTGGCAACACTTCCAAGGAAATCAATCCTATGCACAATCAAATATTCGCCCGCTTGCTACCGTCATTGAACACGCACATGGTTCTATCGATGCGCTTTTCCGCAAAGAACTGGCAGCTTTTTTTCGTAACGCTCGCAGTATGACCTGGTTTGGTTTCTTCTGTCTCATCTGGCTCTTCCAAAGCGGTTCGACATTCATCCTCAATCACCAACTCTCCGAACGCCCAAACACACTCCCATTTATCGTTCTCACTCTCCAGGTAGTTGCTACCATATATTTCGTTAATATGTTTGTCCTGCGATTCGCATTCCCCTCCTTCAGTATGGAACAAAAAACCAGATGGATTATGCAAAGCGCCCCGGTCGATATCAAGAGCGTATTCTTTGCACGGGCTATTTTCTACGCCCCGCTTTTTTCATTGCTTGGTTTGTTGTTCTCACTCCTCAATGCGGCCACTAGCTCCATATCTCCCACCAGCACACTTCTTATCCTGAGCGCTATCTTCATCGCCTCCATTACCGTCACACTCTATGGACTCGCCCTCGGCGCCCTCTTCCCGAATCTCGAAACCGATGATCCGGAATCCTTGAGTACCTCTCTTACTGGCCTCACTTTCATTTTCACTTCCACCCTCTATGGAGGCTGCATGGCTATTGCTATCCGAAGCTATCTTGTTTCCGGATCCTTTGCACTTCCTCTGCTCTTTTTGTACTGTTCCATACTCATATCCATCCTCTCCATCATCATACCGGTTCAATACCTCAGAAAACAATAAAAAATTCCGGTTGAAAGGCCGTGTGCCTAAAAGACAAATCCTGCGCCTCACAAATCGTGCGATGGATTTTTACTTATATCTCAATGCATTACACTCTCAGATCCACAGGACGGATTCAAGCGCCGAAATGTGATATTTTGTTGCGCCTAAAAATAACAGGAGTATATATTACAGGCACGCATGGAACAAGGCAGTCTTATCTACGCCTCAATAACGTCATACGCCACTTCCTACCAAGCAGGAGCGAGAAGACAGGATGAGATACCCGCAAAACTCCTGTATTGCGTCTTCATGCCTCAACACGCATGAGAAGACACGGCAGCGCTTCCAGAAGACAGAGGCATCATCGCTCACGAATTCTATCGTCGATACGATAGACCACGGTGCGTTACGAAAGACCCAAGAAAACCGACTGAGAACAAGATCAGGAATCCGACCAACAAAGTACGGAATAAGAATAAGAACGTACTTGGAATATAGCTCGAAAGCAAAGCATAATATTTCTTCATTCCTTTCTGACTCCCATCGGCCAAAGTGCTGGATTGCACCTCGATTTGCATCGCCCCGTTGAAGCGGATCTCAGTGGAATCAAGTGGAGAAATGCCCCAGACATCATACATCGCCTTCCGCATAGCATCAGACTGAACAACCAATGCACTGAAGGAAACATTCGATGCTTCGCCTCCTAATCTTTGAACAGGAAACGAGAGGGTATTGTCCGCAGTCTCAGGCATCACTGCGCCATCCACTGTCCATTCTCTGTATAGCCCAGGATATAATCCGATAAAAGAAGGAACGTACTCCGCCCGCAGTGTCACGGTAGAACCGACAAAAGTCTGGAGAGCATCAACTGAATAATCTGGACACAAACCAGCGGGACACTTAAGTGCTGCCGTGCCAAGTACATCGCGATAGAATCCAAGCAGTTTCGGCCAAGCAATATTCTTATCGTAAGACACGATATTCACAAACGGTTCGACGACATAAAAAGTGCGGGAGAGTGATACTAATCGGCCAGTTCGCGTATCATTCGCTGTTACAGAAACGCTGTAGCTTTTTCCAACATCTCCGGTAACCGGAAAAAATGCAGTATCTCCTTGGACGGTATCCGAACAATCTGGTGAAGTACCCAGTCGGGTGCATACCAGCGGCTTCTGATTCACCTGCCACATAAAATCACTCAAACCGGATCCGTCAATCTTCAAACCGATAATCTCGTTCTGAATAACCCGACAAGCAGTTCTATCGAGAGGCGAATCATTACAGATGATATCCGGACGTAATTTGACGCGCATCGATGCACCCACCTGTACCGGATCCACCAAATGCGCGGAAATACGCTTACCCATCGAAGTGAACTTCGCAATAACTTCGCTGCGCCCTCTTCGAACCCCTCCGCCTTCAAAACTCTCTTCCGCACGTACTTTGAAACGGATATATCCTGCGCCACCAGACATGGTACCGAGCAATGCCCTTGGAATATTCATATTGAAATGCAGTGAAGACAGGCCGCTCCCCTTCGTCCGTGTCACCAATTCAGCACCAATGGCAGCGCCAGTGATATCGAGCGGGTCAGAAAATTCCCGATCCTCACTTAACTCAATACTCCAATCATAATTGGTAGCAAAACTCTCTCGAGCAGCATTATCAATAGTGGCCTGCACAGACACCGCATCCCCGCTCTTATCTGAAGTCTCATCATTCACAAGATCATCCGCAGAAAGAGACGCATGAACAGACAACCGGGTTGGTTGACCACCTTCAGTGGGATCGACCAGATTATTCTCGATACAATCATTTGGGTCGCGCGTCGTAGTCTTAAAAGTCACGTTATAACCCTTAACTTCTTCGGTATATTCACCTGTCGCTCCCGGGCCACAGTGATGCTTTGGAAAAGCCCACATGACATAAAATGAAGCATTATTATGTTTCGTAGGAATAACAGATGTTCCTTCAACAGCCACACCAACCAAGTCACCGCGCGAATACGTCCAGGTAAATTCATCGGCTCCTGCGCCAACCACATTGGCCTCGTCCTTCATCCCATTGTCGGCGGTACTTGGATCACGCGGATTCGTTTTCCAAAATTTTTCCTCATCAGCAGAAAAAAGTCCGTCCCCCGTCGTACCGATATCCGAACCCGGATGTACGAAAGTATGTCGACAAAGATTCTCGATAGTATCTAACTTGGAAGACACACACACCGTCAATGGAACTATACATACCAACCCCTTTATCGGCTCTACCCGAGTACAACACGGAATACCCGCCCCGCATACGGGAGATCCATCCGTGCATGATGGAGCACCTGATGAAACGCACCCACCCGCATAACAGTCTGGGGCTATGACAGAAAAAGAAGAAGTATCTGAAGCAGTAGGGTCTATATCCGAGTCCCCGACCATACATGCCGCTTTTGTCGTAGGCGGACATCCAAAACCGGCACGTGAAGAGCTTGCCAATTCGAATATGTCTCCCGACTTCGTATCGTACACCGCGCAATGATCTATCCGATCGGTTTGATCACTCCCTCCAAAACGGGCTCGATATCCATCATTATCATTATCCGTATCGTATTTCGTCTCTGCTTCAACGCTATCGAATCCATTTTGAACCAATGCGCGGGCAGCGGCAATACGCCAATCCCGAGAATCATAACTTCCGTCACTATTAAAATCACAGTTCGAAACGGTACAGTCTTTACGTTTGATATACCAAGTATAATACAACGCTTCTTTTGGATTACTGAAATACACTGGTATGGCTCGTGCCGTCAATTGTTCCCCTTGTTTCGGTTCGTTTGAGGAAAAAAAGAGCGAAACCTCCGGAACTGATTTCTTCTGACTACTCACGTTAAAACTTTGCATCGTATCTCGCACGCTGTCCGCGCTAATATTGTAACGACTCTCAATTTGACTGGCGACCTTAGAAACGGAAGGAATGCTCACTGCAAACACCGGCATTAAGGGAAACAAGAACAGCCCGATCGAGGTCAGAACCGCGAAACCACGCATAATTTTTTTTTCCAACACTGCTGATCGCATAGTTTCCTCTTAATGCAATATGAGAAATACTGTATCCGCGAAGAAGAAGAACACCCAGTTTACCGCCCATGAAGCAAGAATTGATCTTGAAAAATACGCTACCACTCCGGAAAAAAAACTTGCGTAAACCGGCAAAGCATACTGCCAAGAAAACCCGTCCGAAATCCAGACAAAACCAGCGAACAAAATCGACTGTAATAGAATCGCTCTCACCCCCAATGATTTCAACCAAAACTGCATCACTAAACCTCGAAAAAATACTTCGTACAGGAGCGAGAGGCTGCCAACTACGATCACTTCATAGGCAACAAACCAGAGAAAATGCCTTTCGACAAATGACGGCAACTGGTAAGCAAGGCGAAAATTCTCGATTGGTACCAGAAACAATAAGAGGATACCCCCCAATGCCATCATCACTCCTCCCCAAAAAAAAGCGGGAAGCCACCTCGCTCTGCGTATACCCAAAACCGAAAGAGGTTTCTTCAAAATCATTTTACAATACAATACTGGAAGCACCAAGAAAAATACACTACTTCCAATCAATCCTTGTATAACCGGATCAGGCGTTGGACTTTCAGGAAGAAGATGTAAACAAAGCAGTGTTAAAAAGACGAATAGCGTCGTCATGACGGTCTCACCCTTCCACTCTACTCTTTGGAAAAACAGAGTCATAAGTTTATTCAAAAATTCATCGCATGCTCATGCGCTTTGGTAGATACTTTCCGATTACCTGTCGCTTCACGACTAACTGAAGATTCAACCCAGAACCACCAGCCATGAAAGTATACTTTTTCTCTCGAATGTAAATACCGACAATGAGTCCCAACCCAATCGGCAAGAAATTTAATCCAAAAGCGATCCCTTCAGCGAGCGTGCCAAACATCAAGGCTCCTCCCGCTTGAAACAGAAACACGGGTTTTAACCGAACCGTCAGATCATCCGTAATGAGAAAGAGAAAGAAGATAGCCAGATACACGCACACAGTCACCACAGTTCCGATACCCGGAAATGAACCCAGCAACGCTAAATCCAAAAGATCCTTAAAACCAGCCAAAACAAGCGGACCGATATAGGCTACCAAGCTCACCCGTTTTGGTCTTTTTTGTTCATCAGAAGATGCCTCTGCCTCTCTTCGTGGCAAAGTACGTTCTTGTGAAGCAGCATCGGTCGTCCGCGATGCTCTCTCCCGGGTTGCCTCTTGAATCCGACTATAGTCCGGTACTGATTGCTGTGCGGCATTCACCATAGAAATATGAAACGAGTATCCCGTATTCTACAATAATACGAATCAAGGGGAAACCGTTTATTACAATGAACAATACTTAACCCAAACAATATTCACAACCTATTCCCTCCTGGTCAAGACGCTCTGGAATCAAAATCCTTTTTGGCCTGTTCAATCTCCAGAAGCTGTCGCGGATCAGACGTAATAATCTGGTCTTCACTGTAAGAGGCAATGACCTTGATGGCTGCATGCTTGGTTCCCGCGAAGAAGATACCCTCCCCGACATTGGACTCCAAGAGAAGAAATTTCTCATGATCTGTCAAATAGAAAGTCTCTGCCACGGTTTCAATGGAAGCTGGCGATTGACGCAAAAGCAATTGTAACGAAGAGTTCGTCACAATGGCCTTTCCGTATCGAGATGTCATGAAGTCACTGATATCCTGAGTAATCGTGGTCAGTCCTGTATAATACTTCCGACACCGTTTCGCGATACCGAACAGAAAGGCGGCCGCCTCTTCATGCTGCATCATCACCCAGGCCTCATCAACCACGACTATTCGTTTTTTCATCTCTGTACGAATTTCACTCCACATAAACTGTAGAATGATGTACATAGCAATAGGACGCAATTCCTCTTCAAGATCTCGAATATTAAAGACTACCAACTGATTATTGAGTACGATATTGGACTGCTTATTCAGAAAACCCCCGAAAATACCTTCCGTATACCGCTCCAACCGAGCCGCTAAAGACTCTGCGCCTTCCATATTCTGGAGTACCGCGTACAGGTCCGACATTGTCGGATATGATGAAGCGTTCATTTGAGAGAAGTCGGATTGAGCGGTGATATCCCGAATCGCGTACGTCTCACGAATAGATCGATCAAGTATCGAATCCTCCTCCGGTGTCACCGCCCCCAACATCACATGAAACAAACCGATCAAGTTAGCAATATTGCTCCGCAGTACACTGTCAGGGTCATCTTCATCACGCTTACGCGGTAAATCAAAAGGATTGAGATGGACCGATGAGTTGAGTGCGATCTTCATGAAACTCCCTCCAACCGTCTCGCAAAGATGCTTATACTCATTCTCCGGATCGATGATAATCACGCTTGCGCCAAACATCATCGAGCGCAATACTTCAAGCTTAACCGTATAACTTTTACCGGCACCCGATTTCGCGAAGACCACTACGTTCGCATTTTCAAGCTTAAACCTATCGAACAAGATAAGTGAATTGTTATGACGGTTAATACCATATAAGATGCCATCACCCGACGAAAGATCAGAAGAGACAAAAGGGAACGTCGTCGAAAGTGGCTCGGTATTGAGATTATTAGCCACGTCAAGCAAGTCAGTACCAATTGGCCGAGTCGAGGCAAAACCCTGATCCATACGAAGCACTGACGGCTTCACATAGACCAATTGAGCCTCAAGTAATGATTCGACCGAACTGGATTTCTCGATCAAATCCTTCTCGTCTTTCCCATATACCGTAATATACAGACCGAAACGAAAAAATTTTTCTGTTCCTTGTTGCAATTTATCCCGCAATGACTCGATATCCTGAAAAGCGGTCTCCAGAATCGGATCCCTGATTTTGCCACCCTCTTCCTCAATGGACATCTGCGATTGAACCTGAGTCGATGACTTGCGCAATTGCCTCAAGACATCCGCCGTATCGATCGGATGAACGAAGAGTGCGATATCCATGGAAAAATCAAGGTTGATAACAGGAGAAAACCAGTTAGTCGACAAATATCGAGGATAAGCAATCACGAAGTATGTCCGTACAAAAACATCCCCCACCTGCATCATGGAATGATTGAGGCGAATAGCTGGCGGCGCAATAAGATCCTGAACGGTTGCGACACCCTTCTGGAAAAGTGCATCCATGTCATGCTCGGTCAGCGAACCAAGTGGTGGCGCCTTTTCTAAAGAAGCCGCCTTCTGATCCTCTCCTTCTGTTTTATTCTTTTTCCACTTCAAGAAGTTCATGGCGTTTGCTGTATTTATTCTCCGATACACCTCAACTGGTCTTCAGTTCCACCTGATCAATATTTCTCAGAATAGCAGAGGTGAAAACTGATGGGTTATAGCTATTATACAAGAGCTCAATAATTTCCTCAGTCGTCAGCATGGTCACATGCACACCCGTTGCTGACAACGCAGTAGTAACATGACTGACACGTTGCAATAACTGGCTCCGATAAGTCTGGAAGAGTTCCGGACGATGCATAACCGCCTCCTTCGCTCGAAACAATCCGAGCATTTTATCCTTCAAGCCATTCTTTTTGTCCTCAACCGCCGAAAAGGGAACAACTACGTAAAAATACTTCGACATGATATTGGACACCTCAGTTAGGTTTTTCACAAATCCTCGATATTCTGAAATCTGAAACTGCAGAAGTTCATTTTCCTGTTCCTTCTCACGAGCACTCAAGAGTCCAAGATAAGGTTCAATATTTAACCGACGAGAACTCACAACAATCTGCACCGGAAAATCGAGTGAGTTCAGAAAATTCTGATATTGCAGAATAATACCTTCCTGCTCATCCGATGACTTCAGATCAAAGTTGAGTGACGAAACCAGCAAGACGGAACGAAGCGCACTATTCTTCAGTACGATCACACCATCGCGGATTTCGCTCACATCGACATACTGTTGTGTATTGTTCTTTGAGACTGATCCAGGATCTTGAGTTTTTGGGTTGAGAAGTTCCATGATATCTGCTTATTAATAGACCGCGTATCCCTGACTCACCACACTCTGTATTGAGAACGACCCGCCTTACCTGCCCAGAAAAATTTGACCCGACACACCACCGAGCGGTTTTCAGCTCAGTGGTTCTTTGCCGCTTGTTCCCACTCTTCGGTCCAATATCGCAGCCAAGGCCTTCAATTTTTCCGCACTCATGACTTGCGTCCCATGCACAGATTCTGCACTCGCTAGAGGTCGCTTCGTCACGAGAGATGGGGCCTGCGCTACGCGTACTGGTCGCTCCCAAAGCGAAACCTTCGGACGGAACAAGAAAAAAAATCCATGAAATACAAATGTGGTCATCGGCATTCCTGAGGGCCTATAAAATGCAAATGCCAGAAATACAAGTGCAACTGGTGCGCCTGTTATCATGAAAAGCTCGAAATCAAAAATCGAATAAAAAACCAGAAGAACCACACCCATACCACAAAGCCAACCCAGGTGCTTCCAGGTAAAGGGTCCAACGATTTTATCCTCAACATCAATGTATTGTGGTACTGATGACTGCATATTGAACTCTATCAACAAAATATCCCACTACAGAAGTATAACATGAAACCGTACTGTTACGATCCTTACAAAGACGAGCTTTCTGCTGGATCGATACGCGAAGCTCGAGGAATATACCCATAATCCAGACTCCGTTTGGGAGCTGTGGGCGGCCGGACGGAAGCCCGATCTGGCAAAGCAACCGCTGGTGTTTCTGTTGGCACAGAATCTCCGAAACGAGAAGATGATTGAAAGGGCGGTGAGGATTCGGTGGCTGAGAATTCATTCAACGCAAGGGTTGGTTCCTGACCCGCATGCTTCCAAAGACTTTCTCTCTCATTCGGAAGAACGTGCTTCGAAGAAAACTGCAGTGTCCCTGATGTTGATGGCACGTTAACTGATTGATTCTCAGGCTCCACCACATGGGAGGATCCAATTGGGTACACTGACGCTGAAGTTGGGAGTAACTCATGGCGTTCGGGAATTTTCACCATCTGAGAAGCAAAGAGACCTCCAGAAGGAGCTACTGGTGACACACGAGGCATCGCGTGAAATCGGGAGGTAACTTCAAATACCGAATCTTCTCTCTCAGATGATAATGGCGCCCTTTCGGTAACCATCGATGTTGGAAAAAGAATGATCTGGTGTACCACATCAATGTCTACTTTTTCCCGATCTTCAATGGCACGAAGAATAAGTCCGATACGCTCGCGTTCCGTATCCAAAAGACGAAGTCCGTTCTGCGAACGGAAGATAAATTGGCCTCGGAGAACCGTATCATGATATCCAACCCCAAGCTCTTCGCGATAGCACTTCAGCCAATTCAGAAGTGAACCACGAACCAGTTCAACACTCGCCTTGAGCTTGATACGCGTGTTTGTCACGGTCTGTTGTCCAAGTTGTGGATATTTTGATAAGGCATCAAGAATCATGAGCCGCTCCACTACTGGCTTTTCGGTATCATCGGATTCATATTCAGTATCTCTCGGGACTACCGTCAATACATCTTTTTTGATTGCAGCAACAATCTCTTGTACTCGATTCACATTTGACACGTCTACCCTTTGAAAAGCGTCACTCATTTCTTTTTCACACTGCTCAAGTTCCCATTCTCGAAATACGAGCTTTCTGACCGCGACCGATACCAATATGGTCGACTCTTCGTTCAAATGGAATTGATCTGCCAATACCTTAATAGCCTGTGGTAATTCATCCGAGGTCAAAAGTCGGTGCGAGAAAACCGGCAACTGACGCAACGTACGCCACACCTCATGATACGACTCTATCGGCAGCGCATCATAATCAGCGAGCAGAGGAAAATATTGTCGAGCAAGTTCATTGGGCATACCACAAGAAAAAACGAGATTCACTTACATATATACACGCTTATCAACTGGCAAACACGCCATTATGGAGTAGCGGGGTTCGATGGTGTCGATGGTGGTCTTGGTGGTGATGGCGGCTGAATATATCGTGCAAAGTTTTGCTGATCCGCATCAGACATTTGATCCATAATATTCTGATAATTTTTCGTGTTACGATTCACAAAATTCTGCACATAACTCTTTATCTCTGGATTATTGTTCAAATTCTTCATAAGATCGCTCTGTTTTGCCCAGTCAGAAGCTGAAAGATCCTGGAGTGTCTCTCGAATAGCATTTCCCTTAATGGTCTGGAGAGCTGCTGCTGTCAATGGGATTCCGCCATTGGCTTGTCGCGCCTCTTCTGTCTTGACTTGTACATTATAATCTACCATCAGATCTAATTTCCCTGCGCTCTTCATTTTACCCGCAAAACTTCTGAAAAGATCAGGATCAACCACATAGCTCCCATCGGCGTTCTGTACGGCCTTGCCATTATCATCCCGCTTGGCAAACGCCTCGCTACCCAGCAAACTTTTCATCTGCGCAGGAGTCAGATTCAATGATCCGGATTGCGCGTTCGCAATCAATTTCTTTATTTCGCCAGGAGCATTTTTGCCCAAAGTACCAAGAGCCGTCACCGCTTGTTGTAATTGCGCGGGTGTCAAATCTGCTTTATTCTCAGCCAAAGTGATAGCCGCTGCTGCAGCCTTCACTGGATCGCTCCCACGCAATGCGCTAAGCAATGCAGAATGATTGACATTATTTTCTCGATTCTCTTTTGCTGTTGCATATATTTTCCGATTCTGAATATTCTCATTCACGCCGCGATAACCCGAAAAACCACCCTTACCAAGACCCTTCCATCGTTCTTCGGTATCACGACTCGCATCAGCCCGACCTTTCGAGGTAAGATATTTCGTATATTTCCCCTTCTCGAGTCGTGCCACTCTGCCACCAATGAACCCGCGTGTAGCGGCATTATTGTAAAATCCACCCCGCTTGCCCCATGCCATCATTTTCCCGTGCAGTTTTTTCGCGCTCTCGGTACCCGATACCTTCGCAGAAAGTGCGACCGAAATCGTCATCATAATAAGGATAATCGGGATGGCAGACATCATCATCTGGCTCAGCACTTCTGTCACAGCCGCATCCGCTGACACTCCAGAAGCCGCGAACGTAAACTTCGTATCATACGTGCCAATGACATTAGCAAATCGAATAGATACCAAGAGCATAAACATGGCCACGGGAGCAAAGATAAGATATTCCGTCAGTTTCTTCCACCAATCATTCGCGTAACTATCAAGACCCGGGACAAACTTCATGAATCCGATTGGTGAAAAAATCACGAGAATGACGAGTGCGACCACTCGAATCACAAACAGGATAGCTAAGATACACAAGGATACCGCAAACAAGAACATAAAAATAATAGCGACAATAAGCCTCGTCAGTGATTGTCCATAATCCGCTTCACCGTTTTCCTTAGTCGGCAAAAGCAACTTCGTCATTTGACTGGCACTCAAAAAAGACTTCCCGGCTACATCAGAAACCGAGCTCCCGCCATTCTGCTGCAGAATCTGCTGCGCAAAAAAGTACGTTGGGACATTAGAAACATCAATCAGCACTCGAGAGAGCGGAAAGCTAAAGTTCACAAAAAGCGCGACCAGGATGATGGACAACAAGGTATTCTTAGCGTTGTAGCGATCAAGCTGAAACACCATCGAAAAAGCCCCGATTAACAACATGAAAATAAAGAAGATGTTGCAAAAATCGCGCACGAATTTCCACAGCTCATAAATCTCAGCCCGATTCAACAATCCGTTTGGCCCAGAGAGAAGGTCGGCATTGATAGCAACGCTAAACAAAGCGATAGCCGCAGAAGCTATCCAAGTAACCGGCACAAAAATGGCATAGTAAAGAATCCACGAAACAGCGGTCTTGATAGCGCCAAGTATCGCATTGAACGGATTGGCGTTCGAGAAGGCATCTTTGACACTCTGTAACCCTGCCGCAGATGTCATCTCTGGTGTCACAAGAAACAACACACACAAAAACAACACCGCGAACAGCACCACTTTCTTTTTTTGTATTTTCATAGACAATCTCCCTACCAGTATACCGCCAAGTTCACAAAAAAAGAAGAGATTGTTGTCGCCTGAAAAATATTCCTCTTCAAAAAGAAACACATCCGTGCTTCACACAACACACGACCGAGCACAGGCAAACAGCCCCCCCTCATCGATGTCCCGTCGAGATACGAAAAGACCGCATCAAACAACACGACATTCCACACATAAACAACCCGATATCCTCATGATACAGGGAGTAGGAAGAACCATGAATCAATAAATGAATCCCTTGATCGCTCGGCTCGAAGCGGAAACTACCCGCCGATTCACCTTGCCCCATCCGGTATAATTCATCTCGCTCACGGTGAAGGTATCACCATGCACTTTCTCTACCAGCGCAACATGCCCATAATAACGATTTTCGGTTGTGACCATGATCGCTCCCGCCTCCGGTCGCCGCCCCGTCCGATAACCAAGCGATTTGGCATTATACAACCATGTTCCCGCATTCCCACTCCAAGGTACATAGCGTTTCTGAGACACATACCACGTACACCATCCATATGGAAATCGATGTCCTGTTCCAGCCCGTCCATCGAGCTTGCGATAACCAGAGATATCCGTAGCAGCTCCACCACCCAATGTCGCATACTGACGACGAGAGAGACCGCTTTGCGACGAGGAATCCGTACGTGCAGGGACAAGCTTCTCTCCGTCCGGAATAATGATGGAATCCCCGACAGCCACCTCACCATTAGCCGGTAAACTATTGAAAGCGATAATCTTTTCCCTGTCTGACTTGTATTTCGTCGCAATGGCATCGAGCGTATCGCCTGCTGCGACCACGTGCGATAGACCCGACACCGGTAAGATAAAAATTTGATCACCCGGCTTGATCTGATCTGGGTTATCGAGGTCATTAGCCCAGAGAATGGTATTCGGCGTGATATGATACCGTGCCGCAATACCGCTCACGGTATCGCCGTTGGCTACCGTATAAATTTTTACTCCACCATCCTCTTCCGGATCCTTCGCCATGGCAGAAAATCCTCCCGTCTGAGAAGAAAGTACGATCTGATTCTGCAGAGCAACACCGTCAATATCGAACAACGATGCTTCATCTTTCTGTTCCAAGTCAACATTCAAGTTCACTGCCACCAAAGGAACCAACGAAAGATTCTCCTTCTTACCAGCCTGCGCAGCGACGCGAAAGGCTGCTTCTGTCGTGGCTACTTGCGTACCTTCAGTATCTCCAAAAGGGAGCACATCTTTGCCGTACGAGAAGTTTGTGGCTGATACAAACAACGAACTAAAAGTCACCACTGAAAAAGCAGCGTACTTACGAAACCAATACACCACGCGATATCCGGATGCTTCTTTAATGAAAATCAGTGCTTTGGATTGCCAGTGGTGGATTTCTGTATGAAGATATGCCAACACATCACGAAAGATCACTTTCTTGTACCGCTGTGCAACCCATCTCCACCCCGCGTGGGCACGCTGCATACCCTTCTTGAAACGTATCGGGAAACGAATATTCGTCTTCCTTTCTCTAGAAACAGTCCGAGTCAACCAACTGCGCCGATGCGCTACTGGAAAACATAGGACATATTTCCCTAGGAATTACACCCATGATTCTAACGTATTTCGTGACTCACGTCAATAAAAAAATGTTTTTATTTAGGCCTTTTTCTATTCCAAATGATAACTTTTTGCCCAGAGGAAGTGCCTACAACCACCCTGTCCACAAGTGTCGCATAATGTTATGATAATTTCTGTGAACCGTTCCGATTTCACTCCTTCCGGTATCAAAAATATGCACTTCCGAAACCCAACCACCCCACTCGAAGCACATGTCAAACAGTTTCTCGACCACCTCGAAGTCGAAATGGGTCGCTCGCTTCGAACGATTGAAAACTATGACCACTGTTTAGCGCAATTTATCAAGATCACCCGTCTTGTGAAACCAGAGGATATCACACTCGATATCGTCCGCGAATACCGGATCGCACTCAACCGGCGCCAAACAAAACAAGGGGGTAACATCAAAAAGAACACCCAAAACCACCACGCTGTTATCCTGCGTTCCTTTCTCAAATTTCTCGCCAAACAGGATATCACTACACTCGCTTCGGAAAAGATCGAATTGGGTCGCACCCCAATGCAACAAGTAGAATTTCTCGAACCAGATGAGATAGAACGCATCATATTCGCCACTGCCGGATCAACCGAACGTTCCCTTCGTGCCAGAGCCATACTCGAATTATTCTTCTCGTCGGGACTCCGCGTCTCTGAACTCACCGCCCTGGATCGACAACACGTCAATCTCGACAAGGAAGAATTCTCCGTACATGGTAAAGGAGGAACACTCCGCATCGTTTTCTTGTCTCCTGTCGCGCGCAATACCCTAGAACGATACTTGAATAAACGCGCCGATACAGATCCTGCTCTTTTTGTCGCTCTACCTCACCAACATTCAGAATCAACCCAGGAGACCAAACGAGACAGTCTCCGACTCACCCCACGCAGCGTCCAACGCATTGTAAAATACTACGCTCTGAAGGCCGGAATTACCAAGAATGTCCATCCGCACACTCTGCGCCACAGCTTTGCGACCGATCTGCTCATGAACGGTGCCGATATCCGCAGCGTTCAGACCATGCTCGGACATACTTCCATTATCACGACCCAGATCTATACGCATGTCACCAACGAACATCTCAAAGAGGTATACCAAACCTTCCACGACAAACGACGAAAGAAAAGTCTGCCTCCTCGACCTCTCAATACCTGATGTTCAGCCATCGATACCCATCCTCTTGAAACTCAAATCTATGTCCCCCACGATCTTCCGATATGCCCTCGCACTCATCATATCAGTCTATATCGGTTTTGGCACATTCCATATCGGGCAATTTATCACAGCCGACGAACACTACTGGATATATGAACGTATACCAGCCTATTTTCAAGCATGGCATCAGAAAAAATGGAAAAAAACACTCATCAACGACAAGCCTGGTATCAGCCTAGCCGTCGTTTCTGGACCAGCATTACTCTTTTTTGAACACCCCAACAAACACTGCGAGGAACAACCAAACAAAATCATTCTCTGTAAAACAGAACAATCGGAGGCCCTACTTCGCGCCTTCCGTCTTCCTCTCATCTTCACCAATGCCCTCCTGCTTATCGCTCTCTGTCTCACTCTTCGCCGCTTCGTCAGTGAACGCATCGCCCTCCTCGCAACCATACTGACAGCAACCTCGCCCATTCTCCTTGGCATATCACAAATTTCCAATCCAGACGCACTGCTCTGGTCTACAGGCGCACTCACGCTCTCTTCCTATCTCGCTTGGCTCAAAACCGAAGAAAGAAAATACCTTCTCTTCGCGTCCATCGCCCTCGGAAGCACACTACTGACAAAATATGCCACTCTCACCCTACTGCCATTTTCTTTACTCGCACTCCTCCTCTTCTTCCTCTTTGAAAAAGACGAACCCAATGAATCAAGACTGCCCACCCATCTCCGAAAACACCTCCTCGCCTGGTTCCTCCTCCCGATTGGAGCCGTAATTATGTTTGCATTGTTCGTCCCTATCACGATGATGCGTCCTGCCAGCATTATCAAAACAATCGCATCCGGTTTCCCGAACTTCACCCTGTTGCCCATCACCCTAGCTGGTGGGATATTCCTATTTGTTCTCAGTGATATCCTCTTGAATAGAAGCCGGATGTTCTGTCTGATAAAACGACACTGGAACAAGCATCTTGTCTGGTACCTCTCTCCGTTGCCACTCCTTCTCCTAACATGCGTACTTATTTTCTCACGATTTTTTCTGCCAGACTGGGATATTTTCAGTAAGATTCCTTTCGACGTCAAAGACATCACTAATGCACGCTACTACACCACTCTCCCCCATTTTTGGGAGCGACTCATACTGGAATGGAATCCTCTTATATTCACACTCACACCCTTGACATTGATTGGACTGTGCACAGCCTGGATACTCACCACCACAAAACGATCGGCTGCATACCGCTTTGAGATCACCTTATTCTCACTCATCATATTCCTCTATATACTCACGCTCATCTTCGGAAATACTCTCGCAACACCGCGCTATCTCGTCCTCCTGTACCCATTCGTTGCCATCATTGCTGCTATCGGACTTGATCATTTTATCACGCATTATTCCCAGAGGTTCCCTGGCTTCCCGCAAGTCACTGTCATGTTTCTCGGGTGCTGTTTACTCATCTCGCTTCACCCTCTCCTCATCTCCCGTCCTTATTTTCTCAATTATGCCAACCCCATTCTCCCGCAATCATCGCTGATCAGTGACGCTTGGGGACAAGGTGGTTATGCTGCAGCGGCATATCTCAATAGCCTCCCCCAAGCCACAGAAATCACGGTCTGGTCAGACTACTATGGAGTATGTGAGTTCTTCGTCGGAAAGTGTCTCACTGCCTACAATTTCGATCGGACAACCGTGGTGCCTCAGTACTTCATATTGACCCGTCGAGGTGGTATCCGCTTTCTCTCTCGTACCGATCTCTGGGAACGCCGCTCGGGACTACAGGCTGCCTCCTACTACGAACGCAACGACCCCGAATGGGAACTACAAATTAATGGAAAGCCGGGGAATGCTATCAGGGTTTTCAAAGTTCAATAACGGGCCCGCGCAGACTCATGCGCCAACGGATCACTCTTCCCAACTGGAAATCAAGACGAACAACACATGAATCGAAAAACCCATTCCGACACACTGGTCGGAATGGGTTTCACATTCCTCGTTTCGTCAACTGTTCACATGTACTACTTCATGTCAGCCTCAACAGTTGATGCCATATCCTTATAGCTGTACGCTCCAGCGAAACTTTTCGTGTTCACGAAAAAGTTCGGTGTCCCACGGAAACCAAGCTGTTGAGCCAACGCCATATCGCTCTTCAATCGATCAGTATACTTGCCACTAGCAAGACAAGCCTGCATCACGTCTTTCTTGACCACACTCTTCAGGAAATCTGCCATGTCTCCGGCCTTCGCCACATCATTTTTCACCTGAGTATTCATGATCTCATATCCCTCAGCTGACATAAGGAGATCATGAACCTCCCAGAATTTTCCTTTCTCCTTGGCGCAATACAGTGCCAAAGTTCCGAGTTCACCACTACCATGCCCATTCGCATACAACCACACGAAAGCCGCTTTACCCGAATCAACCAGCTTCTTCATTTCAGGTACTGGCGGCACATATGATCCACCATCCTTTTCCATCACGAATTGCGCTCCGGCCTGTTTGTTCAATTCCGGATTCATCCCGGCTGCTACATGACAAAATGGGCAACTTGGATCACTAAACTCAACGAACAAGACCTTACTGTCCTTCTTCCCAAACATGATATTTTTATCGGTGAACAAGGCCTTAATCTGATCTTGTGTCACCTTGACGTCCTCAGGCTGTTGGGCAGTCTGATCTGCAGTAGTCGCCGAAGTCCCTCCTTGACCAGTCATATTAATGCCTCTCGAAGAAACATACGCAATCGTACCGGCAATCACCAAACACCCCGCAAGCACCGCGCCTGCAATCGTCAAGGCATCCCCGCTCGCTGACTTTGACTCAATCACTTCTTCTATATCTTCCCACTTGTCTCTTTCCATACTGTATTCTCCCATTATCATTGATTACACCGATAGTATACATGTTTTCGGAGAATCCAAAAAGATAAGGAAACGAAAAAATCGGTACCTACTCCGCAGGAAGTACCGATTCTCTGTTTGAAATCCAGACCTATGATTTCCGTACCGAACGTACTCGATCCGTCTCGGTGAGAAGCTGTTTGCGTAAACGTACCGAAAGCGGAGTGACCTCAAGATACTCGTCCTCATTCATCACCTCAAGCCCGCGCTCAATAGAAAGTTCCCAGGGCGGGGTCAAATGAATGGCCTCATCGGTTCCAGAAGATCGCATATTGGTCAGTTGTTTTCCCTTGATCGGATTGACCGTCATATCGACACCCTTGATCGCATTCCCCAATACCATCCCCTCATACACCTCACTCCCAGCACCGATATACAGAGTCCCGCGTGTCTGAAGATTATTCAATGAAAATCCAAGTGCCTTCCCGGTCGCCATAGAAATCATCGATCCAACATCGCGTCGTCTAATCGTCCCAACATATGGCCGAAAACCAATAACCCGTGAATACAGAGTGCCCTCACCCTTCGTATCAATGGTGAACTCATTCCGGTATCCAAGCAAACCGCGCGTTGGCACCTCAAAAATCAAACGCTGATAGCCTGCTGATCCCGCCTTGATTTCCGTCATAACGCCCTTGCGCTTGCCAAGCTTCTCTATCACGACTCCTGTCACCGAAAGCGGACACTCTACAGTCACTTCTTCATACGGCTCAGAGCGTACTCCGGCAATTTCCTTAATGATGACCTGTGGTTGAGAGACTTGCATTTCAAAACCTTCGCGACGCATGTTTTCAAGTAGAATAGCAATATGCAGTTCTCCTCGACCATACACTTTATAGGTTCCATCACCAAAATCAATCTTGAGACCAACGTTGATTTCAAGCTCCTTCGCAAGACGCTCACGAAGTTGCTTGTTCGTAACAAACTTTCCCTCGCGTCCAGCAAAAGGCGAATCATTCACGATAAAATTCAACGAAATAGTCGGTTCATCAATCGCAATAACCGGCAAACTTTCCTGTTCCGATGAAACAGACAATGTGTCTCCTATCTCTACCGTCGGTAATCCAGCGATCATGACGATATCACCTGCCTCGACCTGATTCGTTTCAACACGTTCCATGCCGCGAAAAGTAAAGAGCTTGGCTACTCGTCCCGCATCACACTGCCCCGTAGCTTTCTTCACGCACACCGGGTCATTCACGTGCAATACCCCCTCATACATCCGCGCTATCGCCAAGCGTCCAACAAAATTATCATATCCCAAATTAAATGGTTGGGCGCGAAACGCTCCGGAAACGCTCCTGATGTCATCGCAAGCTGGTGGTACATTCTTCAAAATTGTGTCAAGAAGCGGTTCTAGGTTTTTCCGCTCATCATCAAGATGATGCATCGCCACTCCATCGCGTCCGACCGCATATACCACAGGAAACTCAAGTTGATCGTCGGTCGCGCCAAGGTCTAAAAAGAGCTCATACACCATTTCCAGCACCTCTGCCGGACGAGCGGCTGGCTTGTCAATTTTGTTGAGCACCACGATTGGGCGCAAACCAAGCTCAAGAGATTTTTTCAAAACGAAACGTGTCTGTGGCATTGGACCCTCCTGCGCATCCACCACCAAGAGAACATCATCAATGGAACGCAACACCCGTTCGACCTCCGAGCCAAAATCAGCGTGCCCGGGCGTATCCACGATATTAATCTTCGTGTCTTTATAAAAAATCGACCCATTCTTCGCGTAAATAGTGATACCTCGCTCGCGCTCCAGTGCATTGGAATCCATTGAGACACCGTCTCCAGATACCATTCCAGTCTCGCGCATGAGCGCATCGGTCAGCGTGGTCTTGCCATGGTCGACATGGGCGATAATAGCGATATTACGTATTTCCATAAATGTTTCCTGTAATGGACATGATCACCGCAGACGTATCGAGGTCAAAAAAAGAGGCGTCACCGCTCTCTCCACCAAAAATAAATATACCTGTTTTCTTGTTTTTAGTCAATGTATTTGTACAGTTAACAGATAGGGGTGACAGTTGGTATGCTCTGGGGTAACACTGT
>CAYRWQ010000010.1:0-25292 GCA_964428075.1 uncultured Bdellovibrionales bacterium | reverse complement strand
GAACCTTGACAGCGATCAAAAAACATACTACATAAGTACTTGTACCTTGACAACGAGAAACGACAAAGGAGTGAGTATGTCTGCATCAGACTTAGAAAAGTGGGAAGAAAATGGGTGGCTCATAGCATGGCCACCTGCCCAACGTCATATACTTCAACAGCTCTTAGCGAAGAACGATGCATCGCTCTTGAGTGAAGTCTTATTGTATATCAAGAGGGATGATCGAAATTCCCATATGAAACCAACTGCTCGAATCACCGTCAATGCAAGCAGTCCTTCATATATAATTGTCGAGTGTGTACATGCTCGTATCTCGGTCGAAACCGGAGTTGGGCAAGGACGACATCTGTGTGTCCGTTGTCGCATAACAGAGAAAATTCTCTGGAGTATTCCTTACCCAGCAGGCGAGGTGCACACAATAGCAGTCACTGTTTACTCTCCACGCCCAGAAATCACTTAAATCCAGCCTCATATGCTGGATTTTTTCTTTCCATCAGGAACCATGTCTTTTTCACAAAATCACTCTGTCTCGACCAAATACCAAATATTCCACACTCAAAGTATGCAGAAACGGTCCAACCAAGGCAATTCGCTTGATCACTCCCACAAAACTCTCATAAAAACAGGGAAAGGTCAGACACATTTTCTACCGTTTCCGAATCTTCTCGGTCACCCAGAACTCTCCAAAGTACCTGCCGAACAATAAGCGAGTCTGTGAATCGAGAGCCGGAAAAGCCGACAGAAACGCAACCACGGGCAAAAATATCCACTGAAAAAACATAATCAGATATTTACTCCAGTGATAACGCTTCGGCTTGGGTGGCAACGAAATCAATGAGAGCGGAATTGAAATGAAGAGGCCACACATACCAAGTGTCATAAGTGTCTTAGTCATGAACGGAAGATTGTGCGCGAGTACGCTCTCCTGAAAAGCTTGTCCTCCTAAAAGGAGCGGTAACCACCCAACAAATGTAATAACCATCGAGGTAGTCGCCCACGAATAGTGTCCCTCTACCATCTCGAAAGAAATGCGCAACTTCGTGAGAACCGGAATCCGTTTATCCGGCCAAAGAGCACGCATCGTCACTGGAAAATTCTCAATGCCATACGCCCAACGACGCTTCTGTTTGTACTGATTCTTGATGGTCTTCCACCAAGTCTCCGCCAGAACAGCATCAAGCGATATCGGCAAATGAATCGGCGCCACCCGATAATCACCATGAAAATACGACAAACATTTCCAATAAATAATCGAATCCTCACTAATCATATTGACCGGCCAAAAACCAACCTTCACCAAAGTGTCGAAAGGTTCCGAATGCGATGAGAAGGTCACCATCTGCCGGCGAGTACTCTGAAAAAGATGCCAGAAGCTCGAACCAATCACCACCAAACGTACTATCGCTGATGTATCCCACAGATTGTTGTGATACATCGGAATCGGCTGGTAGGCACGTTGCAAACGCTTCGGATCGGTCACATAAGCATACGTAAGCGCAGCGAAATATTCTCGATGCGCTACGCTATCACAATCAAAATTCGAAAAAATCACCCTGGTATACTGAATCCCATGTTCATTGAGATATTTCATCAACTCATACGCCGCGAATCGTGCATTTGAGGCTTTACATTTCATTTCACCCCCTGCAACGATATGTGTCGTCACGAGAAAGTCTCGAAAAACCCCCGCGAAACGTTTTTGTAGATATTCGACTTTAGGTAGACGAGTCTTTGGATCTTCGCGTTCTTCGGTCGCCAAAAGAACAATCATCTGTTCCTTTGGGAAGTTCGCATCAGCCAAAGATTGGATAGCGGGTTCAATAACCTCAGCCGGTTCCCCGGCCGTTGGCAGGAGTACAACGTGCAGTACTTCCCGCCAATCCATAATCTCACTCTTCACAGGTATCAATGTCGCGGTCTCCCGAAGTAATGTATGTATTCGGCGCATCTCCTTGCGCATCAGGTGCTGATGCCAAAACAAGAAGAAAGACACTGTCCGCCTCTGTTCCGCAAGTTGCTCCAAGCGTTCCTGAAGTAAGACAATATACTGCTCAGGATGAAGTGTATGCTGACAACGTTCCCACCAATCGACACGCTTCCCTGCCGAAACCAAATAATTACCGTACACCGAAAGCAGTGAAATATATATTGCTCGATGCACCCAATAAATGTCAAAAAGTATAATAAACACCGCTGCTACAAGCGGGAAGAAATATGAAAGCACCGGCATCCCAAAAATAGTCAACCAGGCCAACGAACCAGGGATCATCTCTAGAATCCTTTGTATTCGCCGCTCTTTCGGTTTGATGGTTTTCGGGTCAGGAAAATGAAAATCAGGATTCATAGCAAAAAAACACTCTACCAAAAACACAGTCTAACTACCTCAAGAATACTGAATTTGAGCCAAAAAGTCAAAATGTGCCTCATTTCACTTACATCAGATCATTTTTCCTGATACCATTGAAACATGCTTATGAAACTCGAATTTCCCAAACACTTCTTCTGGGGAGCCGCCACTGCCGCACATCAGGTCGAAGGAAACAATCATAATGACTGGAGCGAATGGGAATTGGCCAATGCAAAACGGCTTTCCCGCGATTCTGAACGCGCTTTTCACTGGAATCCACATTGGGGAAAATTCAAATCCGAGGCCACCAATCCAAACACCTATATTTCTGGTGCCGCCTGCGAACACTATTCCCGATTCGAATCGGACTTTGATCTCGCGGCTTCTCTCGGACACAACGCTCACCGCTTCTCCATCGAGTGGTCCCGCATCGAACCAAACGAGGGCGAATTTGACCGGTCTGCCATCGAACACTATCGTGCCGTCGTCATGGCTCTCCGGGCTCGCGGGATGGAACCCTTCGTCACCCTCTGGCACTGGACTCTCCCTGTTTGGCTTGCCGAAAAAGGTGGCATCATGTCACCTGGTTTTCCAAAGTATTTTGAACGCTACACAGAAACCATTCTCAAGGCCATCGGTGTAGATGTACGGTTTTGGATTACCTTAAACGAACCTGATGTATACACCGCTCACGCCTACCTCAACGGTGCCTGGCCACCTCAAAAACACGGATTCGTGCCATTCATCCGGGCACAATTTGCCCTCATACGCGCACACCGACTCGCCTATCACGCCCTCAAAAACCGCTTCCCCGGATCCCAAGTCGGCATCGCCAAACATAATATCTGGTTCGAAGCAGCAGACAATACGCCGTGGAATCGCCTCCTCAAGTGGGGCGCTGATACTCTGTGGAACCGTTTTTTTCTCAACCGTATCCAAGCAACACAAGATTTCATTGGCCTCAATCACTATAGTCATCACCGCATCTCCGGCTGGTTCAACAAAAACCAAAATGTCCAACAAACAGATTTCGGCTGGGAATATTGTCCGGAATCACTCTATCATGCGGTCATCGAACTCGTTTCGTATCGTAAACCACTCTATATTCTCGAAAATGGCATCGCGGACGCTTCGGATACTTTGCGTCAACAGTTCATTCCTGCCGCGCTTGCCGCTCTGCATCGTGCCATTACTGCCGGTGCCGATGTCCGAGGATATTTTTACTGGTCGCTCCTCGACAACTTCGAATGGGACAAAGGGTTTTGGCTACGATTTGGTCTTATAGCCATCGACTATCCCACACAAATCCGCACTATCCGACCAAGTGCACGCATCTATGCAGAAATCTGCGCCACGAAGAACAGGGGGGGAAATTAAAACCATCTCTCTTTCGTATCATCAGAAAGCGTTACAGAAGCTCGACTTCATCGAAAAATCGGCGGTATTTTTCAAGCGTGCTCTGAGCTTCCTCCTTGCTTATCTGGTATTGCGTGTCCAGAATAATCATATTCCGTACTTGATGCGCCTCAAGCAGCAACGATCGAGACTCTAACTGGGCATCAGTGACAGCGGTCAGACGGTCTTGAATATGCTCTCCTTTCCACCCGATTCCCGAAAGAACCTCTTCGGTCAAAGCCTCGGCTTCCAAGACGGCCAATTTGAACTGTGCAGGATTATTCCCCTCCAGACGCTCCAGTATCTTCTCCCAACGGATAATCATCTTATTCTTTGAAATGAGAGGACGTTCAGTTCCATGAAGCGTCACACTCAAATCGCCCGTGATACCGCGCATCCAAAGTAAGAGGACAATATCAATAAAAAGAACCACGACATACACGAAAAGAAACAGTCTGAGTGCCAAAAAAACAAAAGAATGTTCCAAAAAAGTAACCGTCGCTTGAAACCAAGCTGTTCCATTGACCAGAATTGCTCCCAAATCCATGTCCATAAGCTCGCGACGTCTCTCGTGTTAATTACCGATACGTTTCATATTGGTGTGCAAGAGCCAATATCCCCTCTTCATCAAACCATTTCCCTTGCAATTGTCCGCCAATAGGAAGCATACTCCCCTCTTTATTCACGGTTCCGATCGGAAAAGAGATGGCTGGCACACCAACCAGGTTGGCAGTCACAGTATAAATATCCGACAAATACATCGTCAGAGGATCATCAACTTTCGCGCCAAACTTAAACGCTGCTTCCGGTGCTGTGGGTGAGAAAATAAAATCAACCGTTTCATAAGCGCGTTCAAAATCCTGACGAATCAGTTGACGCACTTTTTGAGCTTTCTGATAGTAAGCATCATAATAACCAGCGGAAAGCGTGTATGTCCCCAACATAATACGCCGTTTCGCCTCTGCGCCCAATCCGTATGCCCGACTATCCAGATAGGTCTCCAATAAACGACCATTATCTACCGAACGATTCTGTTCATCGTTAATGCGTAACCCATACTTGATCCCATCAAAACGCGCCAGATTAGAACTCACTTCTGCCGGCATAATAATGTAGTACACTGGTAATGCCCACTCCGCATGCGGAAGAGAAATCTCTTCAACCGAGATCCCGAGTAACTTGAAATGTTCAAGCGCTGACTCCGCCACTGCACGTACTTCCCGATCCAACGATTCAGAAAAATACTCCCGTGGAATGCCCACTCGCTTGCCCCGCAGATCCATATCCAGAAAATCCTCAAATGGTTTCCCTGATAAATCAGCCGTTGTCGCATCGAATCGATCAAATCCAGCAATCCGAGAAAACACGATAGCCGCATCTTCCACTGTTCGGGTAAGCGGGCCAATTTGATCCAAGCTTGATGCCATTGCGAGTAAACCCGAACGAGACACGCGCCCATAAGTCGGCTTGAGACCAACCAAACCGCAAAAAGATGCCGGTTGGCGAATAGATCCACCTGTATCTGATCCAAGTGCCCATACCGCCATGTCTGCCACAACTGCTGCTGCCGATCCGCCAGAAGATCCCCCCGGAACACGGGTAGTATCCAATGGATTCCGCGTCTCCTGATAGGCACTGTTTTCAGTCGAAGACCCCATGGCAAACTCATCCATATTCGTCTTACCGAGTATCACCGCGTCGGCAACACGCAAGCGCGAAACCACTCCGGCATCATACGGCGCAATATAGTTGTCCAGTATCTTTGAACCGGCAGTCGTCCGCTCTCCGGCCACACACATATTGTCCTTCAATGCGCCAGGAATACCCGCGAGCAAGTCAAGGGACTCGCCGCGAATGAGTTTGTGATCAACCGCCTCTGCTTCCTGAAGCGCCTCCGCACGACGAACAGACAGAAAGGCTTGAATTTGAGCATCCTTGTTCTCAAGAGTACCCAAAAAACGTTCTGCAAGTTCAACTGCTGAAACATCCCGCGCCTGCAATTGTTCATGAAGTGCTCGAATCATAATACCTCTTTCAAAACACTGATCGTACCTTTAAAAATCCCTCTTTTTGATCTGGAAAATTCGCCTGAATAACCGAGCGAACCGCATTCGACGCCTGTACCGCGACATCAGATCGCGCTACATTGCTCCGACCAGTCACGTGCCCTATAACTGCCACCTGTTCCGTATCAACCTGAGCAAGCCGCTCAAACCAAACCAAAACTGTCGATAAGTCCTTTTGGTATCGTTCCACTTCCGTATCCGAAAGTCCGATACGAGCTAAAAGGGCGATGTGTTTGACCTCTTCCTGCGTTAACATACACACGTAATTTAATAGAGTGATCATCTATGACCCACACAGAGTCTTAAAAGCGGTCTCATCAAGAATCTTTACTCCCAAAGCCAAAGCGGTATTATGCTTACTCCCCGGACGCTCTCCGACGACCACATAGCCCGTCTTTCGACTCACTGAAGAAGAAACGCTTCCTCCTCGCTTCCGTATCATATCTTTCGCTTCATCTCGTGTAAAGGACGTGAGTTCGCCTGTCAGTACAAATGTAATACCAGAGAACATTTGCTGCGCTGGCTTCACCGAAGATAAAGTCAGTGTCACCCCGCGTTTGGACAGTCTTGCCAGCATCTTCTGATGTTTGGAATCGACAAACCAATCCCGCAAACTCTGAGCGCTCTTCTCACCGATGCCTTTAACATTCAACCACTCCTCCCCAGTTGTCTGCAGAAAAAATGCTGTCACTTCCTCAGGGGTGCATGTCAACCGCGCACTCAAAAATCCTGCCCGCACATGTTCCGCAATCAGGTGTGCCGTCTCCTCACCCACATGTAAAATACCCAAAGCAAACAAAAATTTCTCAAGCGAAATACAACGAGCAGTCTGAATTGATTGCACAAGTTTGTCTGCTTTTCGGTCAGCAAAACGTTCAAGCGGTGCGAGATCACCCGTTGTAAGTTCAAAAATATCCGAGAGATCAGAAACTAATCCTTCATTCATGAGTTGTTCGACGATTTTCTCTCCCAGACCAGCGATATCGAATCCCTTCCGACTCACTGCGTGAATAATACGTTCTCGTTCCACCGCGAAACACTGTAAATTGGTACAATACACCGCAACGCTCACTTCGGTTTTCCCGCGCGTATCTTTTGATGTCCGCTCTTTCACCGGACTACTACAAATGGGACACCGGTGCGGCATTAAGAAGGGTGTTTCCTGACCAGTCCGAAGAGCGGGTAACACTGCCATCACCTCCGGAATAATATCCCCCGCTTTTCGAAGAATCACCGTATCACCCACTCGAACATCGAGTCGCGCGACTTCGTCAGCATTGTGCAGTGTCGCGCGACTCACTGTCGACCCCGCTATACGCACTGGACGCAAATAGGCTACTGGAGTAAGGACACCCGTTCGACCAACCTGCACCGTGATATTCTCGACCACTGTTGTGACTTGTTCCGCTGGAAATTTGTAAGCAATCCCGAAACGCGGTGCCTTGCCTGTATACCCGAGTACTTCCTGCAAGTGCCGACTATTCACTTTAATAACAATGCCATCGAGTCCGTAAAAAAGCTCATGCCGTCGTCGAGTCCATTCTTTATAATATGCCTCGATTTCCGCAACGTTCCTACAGAGCCGATATTCCTGATTGACCTTAAACCCCAGCGTTTTCAAGAATTCCAATTCTTGTACTTGCGTCTCCATCTGTGCACGAGTTTTGTCTTCACCTATCCGATCAATATCGTACACAAAAGCATCCAATCGCCTGTCTGCTGCCACCTTTGGATCAAGTTGTCGTATTGATCCAGCTGCCGCATTCCGTGTATTCACCAACGGCACTTCTCCGGATGCCACCCGCTCCTTATTGATACGCGCAAGCTCACTCTCAGACAACCAGACTTCGCCAACCACGATAATATCAACCGGCTGCATCAAACACAACGGGATACTACGTATCGTCCGCAGGTTCTGTGTCACATTTTCTCCGATAGATCCATCTCCACGAGTCGCTCCTTGTGTCAACACTCCCTCGTGATAGGTCAGAATCATTTTTAAGCCATCGATTTTCAACTCACAGCAATATTCCACTTCGTCATCTCCGGATTCCGAAAACACGCCTGGATCCTGCTGCCGCAAAAATCTTTTGATCTTCAAATCCCATGCCTTCAGTTCCTCAAAATCGAAAATATCATCAAACGACCACTGGAGTACCTCGTGCTGCACTTTCTCAAAGGCCGCAAGCGCTTCGCCGCCTACTCTCTGAGTCGGGCTCTCTGGAACAATCAATTCAGGGTGAGCCCGCTCCAATTCCTCAAGCTCACGGTATAAGGCATCGTACGCCTCGTCTGAAATGTTCGATTGATCGAACATGTGATACGCCGCCCGATGCCGGTTAATCTCTGCACGCAGTGCGATCAGTCTCAGTTTCGTTTCATTCTCCTGCATATTCCGTGTTTCTCCCTATAATTATACTGAGGAGTACCGCTGTACAAAACGCTGCCCAAAAAAGAAAAGGACGTAGAATCCCATCGCGACCAACACGATGACACCCCCACTCGCCAAATTAAATTGATACGAAAGAACGAGACCAATCAAAACTGAAAACAGTGACACTCCCTCAGCGATAATCAGCGTCGCCAAGAATCCCTTTCGCAACTCAAGAGCCGCTAACACTGGAATCACCATCAACGCGCTTATCAACAACGCACCGACAATCTGCATCGAAGCGGCCACCACGCCAGCAACCAATGAAACAAAAACCGCATTCAGTATCCACACGCGCACACCAGATACACGAGCCAGATCTTCATCGAGCGCGGTCAAAAAAAGCTGATGATAACGGAGTATAACGAAACTGAATACCAACACGACGATAATCAATAACATGAGCAAATCCACCTGTGTTACGGTCGACAAACTTCCAAACAAATAATTCATCAGATTGACATTGAGGTCACGGAGTGAAGACAGTAACACGACCGCTAGCGCCAAGCTCCCGGATAGAAACAGCGCCACGACTGACTCACCCAAAATCCTCCCGCTCGACCGTAAGTGCTCCATGCCGACCGCCGCCAAAACCGAAAGTCCCAATACTCCGAAGAAAATCGGTATCTTACAAATCAACGACAACGCAACCCCAAGGAAAGACACATGGGACAACGCGTCAGAAAGCAATGCATAACGCCGTACCACCAGAAAAATCCCAAGTAACGGAGCAGCAAGACCGATCAATACACCAGCCACGAATGCCCGTCGCAAGAAATCAAACTCCAAAAATGCCCCAAAAATATCCATAATAGAGAAACATGATTTTAGTGCTCGTGCGCGTGAAATAATATCTGCTTCTCCTCACCATACATTGCCTGAAGTGTCCCTGATTGCTGCAATACCTCCGGATTTCCAAAGTAGACGAGTCGCCGATTGAGACACATGACCTGTTTCACTTCGCGCGCAACCGCATCCAAATCATGAGAAATAAACAAGATCGTCATGCCGGTATCATTCAGACTCTTGAGGAGGGCATAAAACTCTTGCTCAGATGTCCGGTCTATGCCCGTTGTTGGTTCATCAAGAATCAGAAGCTGCGGTCGAGTCACCAGCGCGCGCGCAATAAATGCTCGCTGCTGTTCACCACCGGAGAGTTCTCCAATGCGACGATCCCGCACATGTCCCACGCGAGCTGATTCAAACGCCTGCTCCAAACACTGATGTCGTTCATGCGAAGAGAGGCTCCGTTCATCACGCCCAAAACCACTCGTGACAATTTCCTCGACAGTCGCCGGAAAATTCTGATCATTTTTAAAAACACGCTGTGGTACAAAACCAATCTGATGCCACCCTCGAAACACTTGAACGTTCTCACCAAAAATACGGACCTCGCCAGAAGACGGCCGAAGAAGACCGACGATCATCTTGATAAGAGTCGTTTTTCCACTACCATTGGCTCCTAGAATACCAACATAATCACCCGGAAACACCTGAAATGTGATATCAGACAACACAGACACACTTCCATATCGGAAGCTGGCTTTGTGAACACTCAAAATAGACGTTGAAGTTAGTGACATTCCAGTGCAACTCGTAAAGAAGTGAGATTTTCGCGCATCAGACTCATATAAGTCTCTTTATGTCCATCCGCCCTTACCACACCGCCTTCAATCGGATTGAGAACCAGAGTACCAATTCCTGCTTCACGCGCAAGTGTCGCGGCCAACTTCGGACTCGAAAGCGTTTCGAAGAAGATAAAACGAATATCATGAGCTCGTACCAACTCAGTGATTTCAGCAAGACGTCTCGTGGATGGTTCGTCACTCGGTGAAAATCCAGCGATGGAAATCACTTCCAGTGTGTACCTTTTCGCCAAATAGGTAAAGGCATCATGTGACGTAATGAGAGTCCGTGTACGACATACCGCAAGTCCTGACTGATACTCTTGATCCAAAGACTGCAACTCCTCCAAAAACATGGCCTCTCCGCTCCGATACATCGTCTGATGCATCGGATCAACCTCTCTCAATACCTCGGCAATCCTTCGAACCTGTGCCTCCGCCAAAACTGGATCAAGCCAGAAATGCGGATCAAGCGCATCTCCGCCCATATGTTCCCCCGTGACATCATGCGATTCCCTACCTGTGTCCAGGACAGAGTCTACGCTATCGGCCATACGTACTACACGTATACCATGTTCAATCAATTCCGGCACCAGTTTTTCAATCCAGGCATCAACACCTGCACCATTGAAAATGACCACATCGGCCCGATACAACTGCTCCATATCGCGAGGCGTTGGCTCAAAATCATGTGGTTCGACACCAGCCGGTACAAGTGTAATAACCTGCGCATACTCACCCGCCACCCCTCGGGTAAATTCAGCGTATGGAAAAAAAGACACGACGACCCGCAACGGTTGTGATGCCTTTGGTGATGGTAATGCAACTGGCTTACTCACGAAAAACGCCAACATCACCCCGATGCCTCCCACTAAAATACCCCCTGCCAACAACGCATATTTGCTTCGCCACATACTCGTCTTATTTCATCCTTTATATGGTACAGGTGCTGCACCAACCAAAAAACTCAACTGAGTGATCCGCTACCCGAAATCCCGAATTTCTAGAGAGTTCGCGCTCAATATTCGAGAAATCTTCCTGAATCAGAATGTCTTGAATATCCCCACACTGAAGGCACACAGCATGATGATGGTGCTCACCCACAAGCTCGTAATAGCACTTCTCTCCTGAGACAATCACTTCTTTCACAATGCCCTCAGCCACTAAAAAGTCGATTTCTCGATACAGTGTCGTCTTATGAAATGAGATATTCAATCGCTTGAATGATGCCTGCATATCAGGTATCGACTTCGGGGCCCCAGCTTGAGCCAAGAGCTCAACTAAAGCCTTTCTCGCACGGGTCAAACGAACGCCCTTTGACATCAACCCTGCCAAACATGTCTCCTGAACACTCATAGTATTTACCATTATATTTTCTCACGCAGAGAACCCGGAAACAGGCAATCAACCCACATGACAGAATGTAATACCCTACATCCATATCTCCCTCTTTCCAGAATAATTTAATTCTATGATAACGCAACCTAGTTGCATTTGTCAAATCTGCTATACTGAAAAATATATGAATGATTCCTCTATTATGTCTTCCATTACTCTCAAACAAGTGATCGAAACAAGGAACGCACCGCTTTCCAGCGAGGATCAAAAACTCTTGCGTGACGCTTATGCTTTCGCAGAAAAAGCACATGCGCATCAGAAACGCCGTTCCGGAGAACCCTATATCATTCACTGTCTCGCAGTAGGATTAACTTTACGTGAAATCGGGATGGATGCCAAAACCATCGCGGCCGGATTTTTACATGATGTCCCCGAAGATACTGAGGTCACTCTCACGGAGATTGAAAAAAAGTTTGGTGGCGAAATCGCGTATCTCGTAGATGGAATAACCAAACTCGGTAAAATCAAACTACGCGGTACAAAAGAAGAACTTTACCTAGAAAATTTACGCAAGATGTTTCTCGCCATGGCGCGCGACATACGTGTCGTTATCATCAAATTAGCCGATCGGCTCCATAACATGCGCACCCTTGATCACGTCCCGCCAGAGAAACGGGAGCGCATCGCGCGCGAAACACTCGAGGTCTACGCACAAATCGCAAACCGGCTTGGTATCGGTGAGCTCAAAGGCGAACTCGAAGATCTCTGTTTTAAGTATCTGGACAAAGAAAACTACAGTGCTACCAAGAAGCTGCAAGACACATACCTCCGCGATGGCAAACAATACATCACCCGTATTGTCGCGCTCTTCAGAGTGGCGCTCGAAAAAGAAAGTGTGCGTGTTCTCGATATCCATGGTCGTACCAAGCATCTCTATCGCTTGTTCCAAAAATTAAAAAAGCATGACATGGATATCACGCAAGTCTACGATCTTGTTGCGATTCGTATCATCGTACCCGAAATTTCCGACTGCTATGAATCACTTGGTATCGTTCACAAGCTCTACCGCACGATGGTTGGTCGAATCAAAGACTACATCTCACTTCCAAAACCTAATGGCTACCAATCTCTGCACACAACCATCTTTGGACCGGAAGGTCGTATTCTGGAAGTCCAGATCCGTACACAAAAAATGCATGATGAATCCGAATATGGTATTGCAGCACACTGGATCTATACCGAAAAAGAACGCCGCGGCTGGCGGAACCTCTTTTTCCGTAACCGTCCGACACTAGATCATGCACCACCCAAGGAACTCGCCTGGGTAAATCAACTCAGAGAGTGGCAACGCGAAATCGGCCACAATGATGAAGAGTTCATGCAAGGACTCAAAGTAGAATTCTTCAAAAACCATATTTTTGCTTTCACCCCCAAAGGCGACATCATCGAACTTCCAGAAGAATCTACCCCGATTGATTTTGCCTATGCTATCCACAGCGAAATCGGACAACGAGCTGTCGGAGCAAAAATTGATGGTAAAATGACCCCTCTTGATACGCATATCCAAAACGGTCAAGTTGTGGATATCCTCACTGTCAAAGAAAAGAAGCGCCCCTCACGCGACTGGCTTTCTTTCGTCAAAACTTCCAATGCCAAGTCACACATTCGTCGCGAACTCCGTCATGAAACATTTCGGACGAAACAATAGACCACAAACAAACTGACGAGAAATAAACCAGGGAACTTTTCCCTGGTTTATTGATATATGCAACCCACACACCAAGTATCATTCTTTGGTTACCCGCAGAATTTCCTCGAGTGTCGTCAGTCCCTGTACGGCCTTCAAGAATCCATCTTCAACCATAGTGTACATACCATTATCCTTTCGTGCCATCAGTTCAATGTCCTCACTCGTTGCCGCATGTGTCACTAATTTCCGGATATTCGTTTCCATCTCAAGCACCTCATAAATACCGAGTCGACCCCTATACCCCTCACCACTACACTGATCACACCCGCCAATCGTATAAAAAGTCACTTCTTCCAAGCTCTGCGCGGTGCCCATAATCTTCGCGATTTCTGTGTTTTTTTGCATCGTCACAAACAAGGCATCGACATCATAACTTTTCGCGAGTAGAGCAAGTTGTTTTTCGTCTAATTGATACGATTTACGACAATCCACGCACAGTTTTCGAATCAGACGTTGTGCCACGACCACATTGACCGTCGAAGCAATCAAGAAAGGCTCTGCTCCCATATCAAGCATGCGCGGCAGAGCTGCAGCCGCTGAATTCGTATGCAAAGTCGATAATACCAAATGACCAGTCATAGCGGCATTGAGAGCAATTTCGAGGGTTTCAGAATCACGGATTTCACCCACCATCACAATATCAGGGTCCTGACGCAAAAGCGCGCGAAGACCAGCAGCAAAAGTCATACCCACCTTAGGGTTAATCTGGGTCTGATTCACTCGTGGCATACGATACTCGACTGGATCCTCAACCGTGCTGATATTGACTTCAGTGGTATTCAAAATATCCATGACCGTATACAAAGTCGTCGTTTTTCCAGAACCAGTCGGACCAGTCACAAGAATCATCCCGTTAGGCTTTTTGATCTCCCGATGCACACTCTCCAAGGCCTTCCCTACCATGCCCATTTTTTCGAGTGTCAATCCTTTTGAACCTTCATCTAACAAACGCATGACAACCTTCTCGCCATCAAAAACCGGCAACAAACTCACCCGAAAAGAAATCTTATAACTATCTTTCTCAATTTTGAAACGACCATCTTGCGGAATACGATGTTCATCTAACTTCAAGTTAGCTAATACTTTGATACGAGCCACAATACCAGCAGAAGTATCCTTGGGAAGTGTCATTGCCTCATGCAAAACGCCATCAATACGGTAGCGAACATGCACTTCTTTATCATCTGGTTCGATATGAATATCCGATGCCGACTGCAAGATGGCATGCTTGAGTAAAGTATCTACAATACGGATAATCGGTAACCCTGAAGCCAAAACCTCAGCACTTTCTTTATCCTGTTCAGCATCCACGGATTTCACCTCACTGGTGAGGATATCACCAAATTCCGCCTGAAGACTTTTTTCGTACTGACGAAGCACCGTTTGCACACTTTCCTGAGTTGCCAAACACGGAATCACCTTCAATCCCGTTTTTTTCTTAATAAAATCGATCGTCTGTAAGTCCTCCGGATTTAACATAGCAACCTTCAGGTTGTTTCCATCCCTTTCGAAGGCTACAATATTGGATTTTTTCGCAATCGGTTCTGGTATGATCTGCAACACCTCGATCGGTATCGTTTCCTTTGATAGATCGACAAACGGGATACCCAACACATAGGCATATATCTTCTGTAATTCGCTCTCCTGAACCATCCCCTGCTGAAGGAGATATTGGCCGAAATCCTGTTTGCTCGCTTCTGCCTGAACCACCGCCTCCTCTACGGCTTCTTTCGACAGGAGTCCCGACTCGAGAAGAAAATCTTTCAATTGTTGAAGGGTGATGTGCATGAGGTTTGGTAATTATGCTGCATACTCCTGTGCGTTCATTGTATCATTTTTTGAAAATTTCTGGGACAGCGATAGAGGAAGGTGCTCGCGATCACGCTTAGCGCAATAACTGCTCCCATCAAATCGATACCAACATCAGATAGATGACTGCCCCGACCAAAAACGAAAGATTGGTGCAACTCATCCATTACCCCCCACAAAAATGCAAAGGCTCCCGAAAGCAGTGCAACGCTCCGCCAAGATTCATCCGTCACAAACCAGACACGGAAAAAACGAAATGCAAAAAAAGTCAAAAGAGCAAATTCAAACACGTGTGCACTTTTACGCTCCAGGACATACCACATCGAAACTTCATACTGCATCCCTGTGCCTGGTATCGATGAGAACGAAAAAATCACTGCCATCCAAGTCAAAAGTATACCACCCCGTACCCAGAGCTTCCTTTGCCGATTCCCCGTCACCTTTTTCACACGTAACACCTGCTTGATACTTCCAAGAATGAATGATTTATGAATGCGATATCCGCGTTCGTACTTCCTTAATCAGAAGAACGAGGGCGTAAAATGGTAGCCAAAGCCACAAGATACGTTTCAAAAACTTGTCGAGAGAAGCATTTAAATTCATATGATACACGATTATATACTCCCACGATTATGTTCCACTCACTTGAGTCCTCGGCAGTGTAATTGCATCACTGCCTGTCATCTCATAAATCACGTCCTTCTTCTCAACAACAATACGCCAATTCAAGCGCTCCGCTTCCTGTTTGAGGTTCTGATTCGGATTAAAGGCAATCGGGTTTTCAACAAGCTGCAAAAAACTTCCGTCTGATTCAGTATCACCAATACCATATGAATCTTCTAAGGTCAATCCGTGCTCATGCATATACCGTTTCACAACGTCTCCCTTATTTTTTGACGGTTCAAAAGAAGCAACACCGGTATACAGATTTTGCGCGTCCAGTTTATAAATACTACCAAAAGCCGCATCGAACTTAAGATAATGCGTATTGTATTCCTCAACCACTTCGCTCGGCGATCCAGACACTGCAATGAAACAATATCCTTCATTTCGAAGACGCTTGATCAAATTCTCAGCAAAAACATACGTACGCTTAGCATGAAACGCAATAACATCGCTACTCGCCTGCAATACATCTTGCTTTCGACAGCCGACGATGTGTTCGGAATACAAATCTAAAAGAGCGAGACGGTAATCCTCATACGTTCCCTCATGTTCTATCCAGTTCGTATACACTTCAATTAACTCGCGTCGAACATCCAACGGAAAAATTTTCATCCAAACGAGCTCATTGATCAACTCAAAATGGAAATTCTTACGAAAAATAGTCCCATCAATGTCGAAAACGGCCAATTTCTTTTTTGTCTGTTGCATATTTTCTCAGAGAAGAGTACGACTACCAGTCAAGAAATCCCACAAAAACATTCCGGCTAAACACCAAAACCTACGAAGTAATCACCTCTCTCGATATATCCTTCGTTCCTGTTGAAATTATACCGCGAAGAGCATAAAGCGCAATCCCACACGCCACAGAAACATTCAGTGAGTTTTTCTGGCCGTACATTGGCAACTCGACTATTGCATCACATTGACACAAGATGCGTTTATCGAGACCACGAACCTCATTCCCCGCGATGAGCGCTATCGACCCCGCTTTCGGGAGTCCTGTGATATCTATTGACCGAACATCCTGCTCAAGTCCAACAATAAAAAACCCTCTCACACGCAACTGGCGGATCAACGTGCTCAACAGTCGAGATCTGCGCCACGGTACCGAATGCTCCGCGCCAAGTGCTGATTTAGCCAAAGATTTCTGTGCTCGTGTCAGATACTTCCTCCCTCTCGGTGCTGGAATTGGTGTATACCCGGTGCACCATACTTCAGCCACACCAGCACCATCTGATGTTCGCAGTATCGATCCAACATTCGCCGCACTTCGCACATTATGCAACACCAAAGTGATGTTTCTTGAAAGATTACTGTGCATACTCATGGAACAACCCTCGTGCTGTCTCCCACACAGCTGGATATGCCTTTTTCTCTTTCAGCCAATACCACCACTCAGCTCCCCACAAATAAATCTCTGGGAACCCCACTCGCCGAGCATAGACTACGTTTTCCAGAAGCTTATGTTCGTCCATAGTTCGGAACTGCTCCTCCAACGAAACATCAGCCACCCATCCACTCGCCCATGGCTCTGCCTGTAGCTCAATAACTGAAAAAGATGTTTGTTGAGTCAACAGCCTGACGAGCCATGACTTTGCAATAAAAAAATTCGGTCCCAAAGGATAGGTGAAATATCCATATCCGTGTTTGTAGATATGACGATACATGGTCGTACCAAACCGATCGCCGCGATGCGCTGCTTGATACCAAAGTGAAAGCTCGCCGCTATCCGTGGTAAGAATCGGGCGAGAATCATCGAGTGTCTTCACGAATGCGATTTCTCGGTCAAGCATTTCCCGCCGAAACTGTGGACACTGACCAAAAAATACCAAAAATGGTTCATTTTCGACCTGCCAAACCGTGATAGTGGGATCATGTTTGTACCGTCCAACTACCTCGCGCATAAAGTGAAGCAGAGCCGCTTCACGCTGCACCGCATCCTCGCTCACCCATCCCGGAATATGACATTCTGGCCAACGTGGAACACGTTGCCCGATAGAAAGAATCACCTCTCCATCCCGCGCTCTCACTTCCCCGATTTGCCAATCAAGATCGGAAAAATCGTACACACCCTCCTGTGGTTCGGCGAGGTCCCAGTACACCGGGAGACGTATCTTCCGTACCCCTATATCATCGAGAAGGGCTGTATACGTTTCCCTCCAGTCCAACCCGAGGTCTCTCGCATACCGGGAAGAAAATGTAATCCCGAGTGTCACGTCTTCGCGTGGTTCTGGACCAGGCAAGTTGAAAAACCCGAAAAGCAAGACCATGAAAAAAACCAACCACCAGATAAGCCAGAAAAAAACTTTCAAAAGATGCCATGCGCCCGCTCGCATATATCATGCTCCATTAATTAATAAATCAACAATCGAGCACCACTCATGACTAACAGCCACATACCAAGCCCGATCAGAATAATAGCCGTACCCTTCTGCACCCACTGCGCCACTCCGAAACGTTCTTCAAAAATATGTGGATACTGAACCGACGTAATCCACGCGAGAAAGAAAAGAAAAACAAACTGCACGCCAGAGAGCGCCTGAATGAAAGTAACTGGCCCGAGATATGTGGCGTAATTCATCAGAAAAGCCGCGAGACCACCGCTTACCTTGTTTGCAAGAAACAAGAGGCCTGTCCGTACATGCTCTCGACTCGATCGATCGTGTTTCTGAAACGCGTTCAGAATCTGCACACGAAAACTCGGTATCAGCAACAAACTCAATCCAGCGACAAACATCCCCAAACGTGACCACACAAAACCACTCTCGAAATTAACATCATACTGATAATAACCATGCTTCAAAATGAGCAAGGAGACCGCCATGGTAATACCAGCGACCACCGCCCACCCCGAAATATTTTCTCGCTTCTTAATCGGAAAATCGATCGAAATCAGCATCCCACCACCAATCAAGACCGCAAGAGAAACAATCTGCATCCACGTAATTGATACCAAACGACTCGGGTCACCACTGATAGGAAAAAAGTACACAAAAAGAGCGGTAACTGCCATGATAGTCCCGACTAACGGAGCCACCCGGGAAACCTCATGCTTTGCCACCGCTCTATAAAAAGCTAACAGTCCATACAAGAACAGCACGCCCGATAAAACAAACACAAGCGTCGGAGCGTTTCCGTACCATTGAACACCAAACGGCACAAACACGAGCGCAAAAAGACTGAACAGAGAGACGAAAAAAGCATACACGGACGGATGACCAATCCTACCCGAAAGGAGCGCCTTATCAAGTAAAGCGGCTACCGCACCAAAAAAATAGGAGATGATCGCAACGAATATCCAAGACATACCGATAGTATATAGCATATCTTCATAGAGAAAAAACGCGACCCACATTCTCAGTCTCAAACCCAGAGTCACGCCCCACTGTCTGCCTTGTCGATCCTCGCATACATCCCAACCATCTCGCTACTCGCGTCACCTCACATAACATGAAACACTACACCGGTCTCTCAATATCGATAAAAAAAATCGTGGGAATGCAATCATACAGACGCACTCAACCATGCGGTATATTCACCACACACCTGCTTCATTGCCATGTCTGATTCCAGTCTTGCTTTCCCTTAATCCAGATTTTTTTTGACAATTTCAAATTCATTTTCCACCTCCTTGAGTCGCAATTTACTCTCCTTGATCAGCACGACTCCTTCCTTAACTTTCTCAAGCGCTACCTCTACATCAATAGATCCCTGCCGCTCAAACCACTCCGTAATAGCCTCAAGCCGCTTCAGTGATTCAGACAATGATTCTCGTTTTTTCATACCGTCAATATTTTAATTATGACTTAGTGATTATCACTTTTGTTACCTCAGCCTCCAAAATTCCGTCACTCGCTTGTATTGCCACGCTCTCCCCCATTTTCACTCTGACCACACTCCGCAAGAGTGTTCCGCGCACCCGTACAAGACTATAGCCAAGCTCAAGCACGCGACGCGGATCATACTCGCGCAGCTTTTCCTCAACATGCAGCAAGGAGCGAACAAACGTGTCTCGTATCCGACAATACCCATTCATGCATTGATTTTCCGCTTGTATCAGACGATCATCCGCGAGCCGAAGCGCAAAAGAAACCTGTTCGACCGCGTGTTCAATGTCCTGTTGAGCGCGTATAAAACGTTCTTTCAATTTAGGAAAAGCAAGTGCCAACACTTGCTCTCCTCGTTCAAGAAGTGTCCGATGTTCAGAAAGAACGCGGCTGAATCGCTCTGGGAGTAGTCTTTCAGCATGCAACACTGTTTGGCGAGCTCGATCAAATGGTCCTCGAAGCGTCTGAGCCGTTGCGGTTGGTGTCGAAACCATGACATCCGCCACTAATGCAGCGAGTGTGACATCTTTCTCATGCCCAATACCCAGTAGAGTCGGAATGGGACACGTAGCCACGGCACGTACCAATACTTCATTATTGAAGGCTTGCAAACTTTCCAGACTGCCACCACCACGGATCATCACCAGCAAATCATACGCTTCAGCACGTGTCCCAAAAAATCGGAGTGCCTCCAGAATATCCATCACCGCTCGTCCTCCTTCTACACTCACTGGAAAGAAATCAACGTGTACGCCCAGTGATCCAAGGTTCATAGTGAAATCACCAATAGCTGCACCCTGTTCGGACGTAATCAAGGCAATACGTTCTGGAAAAGTTGGCAACAATCGTTTACGTTTCAATGCCAAAAGTCCCTCCCTCGTCAGTTTCTGCAACAAAGCATCGTAGGCTTTCTTCAATGCTCCCTCGCCAGCCAATTCAAAGAAACCAACCTTAAGCGAGAGTCGGCCACTTGGCTTATAAATATCAGGCGAACCCTCAACAACCACCTCATCTCCAATAGCAAGTTTCACCCCCGAAAGTTGATACGCTGAACGAAACATAAGACAGTTGAGTGCGCTCCCATCCACGCTATCCCGAAGCGTAAAATAAACAACTCGCTCACGTTCATCCATACTCGACACTTCACCCTTGACTCGAGCCGCCATACCCGAAAGCTCAATATTCAGTCCATCAAGAAACTGACTTACCGAAAGCGGCTTTTCTTCTACCGTATCAATAATACCCACCGCTTCCTCTCCTCCGAAAACAGAGAAGGACGCGGCTGATGGCGCAGACGTTTCTGTAAGTATCGCCAACAATGATTTTCCGTACTTCCGATACTTCGCTTCCTTGATACCTTTGATAGCGAGCAATGCCTCCTTGGTTTGCGGAAGATCAGCAGCAAGAGACTCGAGTACCGCATTCGGTAGCACACGAAAAATCTCAACACCTTCTTGAGCTGCTTGTTCCCTTCGCCACTGCCACAACGCACTCCGCACATCCATAAGATCACAGAAAAATAATCAAAACACACGAACCTCCTTCATCATAGACGTTCTGCGCAAACTTTCCAACTTTTTTCCTTTACAGAAGCAAAAAATCATGATACCATTTCGCGTAGGTATTTGAAGCAATACTTATGGGTGGTGTTTTTGCAATCTTTGATACTTCTCCGTTTACCGGAGCCGTTTTATTTGGTAGCCTCTTGCTCTCCGGACTCGCACTTCTCTTAGTAGTCCTTCTCTTCCGAGAACAACGCCTACTCGAACGAAAACTCACGTTCTTCTTTTCTGGAAAGGACGCAAAAAACCTCGAGACAGTCTTGACAGAACAGCTCGAAGAGACTCAGTCTCTCGATCGGGATATCCAAGAACTTTTCCATGCAGTTGAAAAACTCCGCACACTGAGCCTCAAAGGACTCCATAAACACTCGGTACTTCGCTTCAACCCATTCAAAGAGGTGGGAAGTAACCAGAGTTTCAGCGTTGCCCTCCTCGATGGGGAGAACTCTGGAGTTATCGTGTCCTCACTCCACACACGCGAAGGCACCCGTGTGTATGCCAAACCAGTAGAAAAGGGCAAAGATGCTGGATTCCCCTTCACTGAGGAGGAAAAGAACGTTATTCTCAAAGCAGCCCGCACGCAGATTTTCCCCTCATAATTCTCACCCCTATGTCAACGACACCGGAACCCGCAAAAGTCATCGCTATCCACCAAACCGTGAGTGTGAAAAAGCTGTCAGACATGCTACATGTCCCTGTATCCAGCGTCATTACCGAACTCATGAAAAACGGTATCATTGCCACCATCAATGAGGATATCGACTTTGACACCGCAAGCATTATCGCCTCCGATCTCGGATACGAAATTCAGCCCGCAGAGGAAGATTTAGGAAACAAGATCACCCTCGAAACACTTCCACAGATCCTCGCCGCCGAGCAGACAAGCGGAGAACCACTCGCCGAACGAGCACCTATCGTCACCATTCTCGGCCACGTTGATCATGGCAAAACGACTCTTCTCGATACTATCCGTAAAACCAGTGTCGCTACCGGAGAAGCAGGCGGCATCACCCAGTGCATCAGTGCCTATCAGGTCAAGAAACACGGGAAAATGATCACTTTCATTGATACTCCCGGGCATGAAGCTTTTTCAGGCATGCGTAAACGTGGTATTTCTATCGCTGATATCGCTATCCTCGTCGTCTCCGCTGAAGACGGTGTCCGTCCGCAAACCAAGGAGGTTATCGATTTTATCAAAGAGAGAAAGATTCCCGTCATTGTTGCCATCAACAAAATTGATAAGCCAGATGCGAAACCAGATCGAGTAAAACAGGAATTAGCCGAGCATGGCATTCTCTTTGAAGACTGGGGAGGTGATGTTATCTGCAATTACATCAGCGCGAAAAACAACGTCAATATTGATAAGCTGCTCGACAGTATCCTGCTTGTGTCTGAAGTAGAAGGCTTCCGGGCCAATCAAAAACGTGATGGACTTGCTGTCGTGCTCGAATCTAACCTTGATCCACAAAGAGGACCCGTCGCCACTATTCTCGTGCGCACCGGAACCCTCAAGATTGGCCAAGATGTCATCGCTGGTGGCACATTTGGCCGTATTCGCCGCATCGAAGACTTTATCGGACGAAATTTGACCACCATCGGACCATCGATACCAGCAACCATATTTGGCTTTAATACGCCACCGGCAGTAAATGACATTGTGCAGGTCGTCAGCGGGAAAGCCATCGCTCGGCTCAAATCCCAAGAACAGGGCGAACGCAATCCTACGCTCAAAAAAATAAAGAATGATGGGGGTAACGAACACGTCAAGCGCTTCCGCGTCATCATCAAAGCTGATGTTCAAGGTTCAGTCGAGGCCGTGCAGCAAATTCTCTCCGGCATCGGAAACGAGGAAATCGTACTTGAGGAAATCTCTTCGGGCGTCGGTGCTATTACCGAAAGCGATGTGAAACTTGCCGAAAGTACCGGCGCTATGATTTTTGGCTTCGCGGTCGAACCGACTGCGGTTGCCAAACGTATAGCGGAAAATGCCAAAGTAGCGATTGAAACTTTCACCGTCATCTACAAACTGGTGGAAGTGGTCAAAATGCGCATGTCCGCGCTCCTACCGCCCGAAACCGTTCGTACTGATTTTGGAAGACTCTCCGTCCTGGCAGTATTCAAAACAGGAAAGCGTGATATGATCGTCGGCGGCCGAGTTTCTGAAGGGAAGATAGTGCGCGGAACCCTACTTGAAATCAAACGCGGAGACGAAATCATCGGCCAGGGAAACATGGGCAATCTTCAATGGAACAAAGAAAACGCTGACGAGGTCGGGCAAGGAAATGAGTGTGGCGTCGTATTTGATGGTACCGTCAAAATCCAAGTCGGAGACACACTGCTCTGTTATAAAGAAGAGGAAAAACGACGCAGCCTCTAAACGATACCACTGCTCTCAGAATCTCATGTTGATAGACTACTCCTACTCAGACATTGCAGACATTCAGTAGATGCCCCCACAAGTCGACACCCATGAAAATCTGATCTTGTCTCATGTCAAGATATTCCAAACCATAACCTGTTCACAATGCACATGTGCCGAGCCCACAGCCGAGCGTTCTCAAAAATCACGGATGAAAGCACTTATAAACCTCTCCATATCTCATATCTCGTTTCATAAGAAAAACACGTAGACACCATGACCTACGATATTCCCCTGCCAGTCCTTAGGATTCTCGAAAGCCTGAATCAGGCTGGTTTTGAGGCACATATCGTCGGTGGATGCATTCGAGACATTCTGCTTGCACGCGAACCGAAAGACTGGGATATCACTACTAACGCCCGCCCTGAAGCAATTCAAAGCATTTTCCCAGATCATGTTTATGAAAACATCTTCGGCACTGTCAGCGTCAAAGTCGAACGATTCCAACGCACAACACCAGAACAAGCTCTGAACGATATCATCGAGGTCACCACATACCGCACCGAAACCGGCTACCATGATCACCGACGTCCCGATCAAGTCACCTTCATCACCTCTCTGACCGAAGACCTCTCGCGCCGAGATTTCACAATCAATGCCATTGCTGCGGCCATTGATTCTCGAAAAGATACCTGGTGCACACTCTCAATATTCGATCCATTCGACGGACAGCGTGATCTTGAGAAAAAAGTCATTCGAGCGGTCGGAAACCCGGCACAACGCTTCAACGAAGATGCACTCCGCATGCTCCGTGCCGTACGTTTTGTCTCTGAATTCCATCGATTCAGCAAAGAAGATGATACACCCTGGCATATCGAAGCAGAGACGCTGACAGCCATAAAAGATTACGCTTCACATCTTCAAAAAATTTCGCCTGAACGGGTTCGTGATGAACTGTCACGCATACTCCTCACACAGAATCCGGCAGCCGGAATCACACTACTCCAAACAACCGGCCTCCTCAAATACATCATTCCCGAACTCGAAGAAGGGATTGGTGTCGGGCAAAACCTCCACCATATTTACACTGTCTGGGAACACAATCTTCGTGCCCTCGAAACATGTCCCTCACCCAAGCTCTCGGTGCGTTTGGCTGCCCTATTGCACGATGTCGGTAAGCCCCGCACAAAACAGGGGGATGGCTACCGGTCAACTTTTTACAATCATGATCATGTCGGCGCACGAATGACAAGGGGTATTCTGACCCGACTCCGCTACCCGCGCGCCGTCATCAATCATGCCACGCTTCTGGTTGACAATCACTTATTTTACTATAATGTGGGAGAAGTCACGCCAGCTTCAGTGCGGCGTCTCATCAAAAAAGTCGGTCTTGAGAACATGCATGACCTTATGGACGTACGTATCGGAGACCGTCTCGGGTCAGGTGTTCCCAAGGCAAAACCCTACAAGCTACGTCATCTCGAGTACATGATTGACAAGGTATCAAATGATCCGCTTTCGGTCAAAATGCTCAAAATAAACGGCCAAGATCTCATGCAAGCACTCGACATAGCTCCTGGACCAAAAATCGGTGCTATCCTCGATGTCCTCTTGTCTGAAACCATTGAAGACCCTACAATCAATACTCGTGAGACACTCCTTGAGCGCGCGCGGATACTCATCCAGCACGATCTCTCACAGCTCAGTATACTCGCACAAGAAAAAATAGAAGAGAAACGGAATAGCGATGACCAAAACATCAAAAAGCGTCACTTCGTCCAATAATCGGTCGGGATAAGTGTTACGGAGCATAGTATAGTGGTAGTACGCGCGCTTCGGGTGCGTGAAGTCTGGGTTCGATTCCCGGTGTTCCGACCAATATCAGCAATATATATTCCATCAGCCCGCATCATTTTTCGCCTTATGAAAATCATCATTTTGCACCCAAGTGAGAACGCGGTATCGCTCTTACGCCGAGCAGGATATGTCTTCCAACATACACAAGGGCTAGAACAAAGCTTCGTCCGCAAACTCGGTCAATCTGGATACCCTCGTTTCCACGCCTATGTCAAAACAGAGCATGGAGATATTCTTATCAATTTCCATCTTGATCAGAA
>CAYRWQ010000009.1:0-27838 GCA_964428075.1 uncultured Bdellovibrionales bacterium | reverse complement strand
ATTTCCGGCCGCCGTGTCATCGGCTGCATCGAGAAAGTACGCCTTGTAGGAAAAAATGGGAAAGAGATCTCGGTTGAGGCCAAGATTGATACCGGTGCTGATTCCACTTCCATCGACACCGAGCTCGCCAAACAACTCGGATTCGAAGAAACGATTCTTCAATTTCTCTCGCGCCTTGGAGAACATGATATTCTGAAAGAATTCACGAGAGAGGAAAGAGAGAGAATTTTCCTAAATATTCCGGATCTCGCTGAAACTATCCCTATCCGATCATCGCACGGCACATCCTATCGCCCGATGATTCGCATCAATCTCATCATGGATGATTTCACTATCCCAGCAAAAGTCTCCGTGATTGATCGGTCGCATCTCGATTACCAGATCATCATCGGCCGGAAAAACCTTGGGAAATTTCTTATCGATACGAATAAATAATCACCAAAAAATTATGATTCTCATCCTCACCAGCAAAAAAAAGATTGGAAACAAAACAAGAAAGTTTCTCTCTTCCCTCAAGAACCATCTCGATAGAAAGATGGTTGATTTTTCCCTATCAAGCTTCGAGGAAATCGAAGTTTTCATAAGTCAGGGATCAGTCAAAATGGATATCGGCGGAACCCCACTTCAAAACTGGACGACTATCTATCCGAAAAAGGTCGGAAAAAATCGGGGAATCGCCCACATGCTTGCCCATCTCTCAATAAAAAATGGGCTATTTTTCATCGATCGATTCCACGCGCATACCAAGGATTCTTCAGACGTCGCAAAAATAATACAGATGTTTCATTTGGCGCTCAACAATATCAGCATTCCGAAAACATATGTTTCAGCCCTCTATACGAAAGAGCATATCGCAAATGCCATTGCGTATCTTGGGTTGCCCATAGTCGTAAAGGAAACGAATACCTCCCAGGGATCCGGTGTCTTTCTTGCAAAAACCGCCGAATCACTCGAGCAGATTCTAGAAGAACGGGCTCGCATACAGTCCGGAAGGGAAATATTTCTTCAGGAATTCATTCCGAACACCTTTGAATACCGCATCCTCATCCTGGGAGACAAAAGCGCCGTCGCAGAAAAAAAGATCCGCTCTCAGGATGAGGAATTCCGCAATAATGTCTTTCTTGGAGCGAAAGAGGAATTCATTTCTCTCGAACAAGTCCCAGCTACCGTTAAAAACACCGCCGAATCAGCTGCGCGAGCAACCAATATTCAAGTGGCCGGTGTTGATATCATTGAGGATGAACATGATATCCCGGTGGTTTTTGAAGTCAATAGCTCTCCGTCATTCACGGTTGACGAATCTGTCTCTCCAGAAATTATCTCTCTCTCGAATTACCTTGCGATATGCGAAAAAGAATAGTTGTCTACTATCATAAACTCGTACTGAATCAAGATCCTTTCGCATTTTTTGGAGATAAACGGGCAGTCTACCACAGCCTCTTCAAAAAAGGGCTTGCTCGTGGCTACCAAATGCACCTGGCAAGCGGAGCAGAAAACTATCTTGGCGGTTCCTCCTTCACTCATACTTTTAAATACGATGGAGCATTTTTCCAACACCATGATCAGCCAATCGTCGCCGATGCCATTTACGACCGAAGTGGTGGCACGCGATTTCCGTCTCTTGAGGCAAGCAGGAAAACCTTAAACTGTCGTGAGTTCAAACTTCTCTGTAGTGATAAATATGCAATGCAGGAGCGATTCTCCGACTTCATGCCGAAAAGCGTCCTGATCCGAAATCGGATGGACTTGCGATCTTCCCTCAAAATTTTCCCATCTCATAAGCGTGTAGTTCTTAAACCGACACATGGCATGTGTGGAAAAGGAATTATCATCGACTTTCCATCAAATATGGGATCGGTCGAACTCGATCCGACAAAAAAGTATGTACTCCAAGAATTCGTTGACACCTCGAAAGGCATTCCTAGCATAACCAGCGGCCATCACGACATTAGAATTATTATCGTAAACGGAAAAATAACCCTGACTCATGTAAGGACACCTCAGAAAGGGTCTTTTCTGGCCAATGTTGCTCAAGGAGGATCGATACGGGAGATACTTCCCGAAGACATCCCAGATTTCATCAAGGATATCGCTAAAAACATCCAATCTATCATCGATACCAATTTTAATTTTCCGCTCTACTCTATTGACTTCGGTGTCCAAGACCAAAGAACTCCATTCGTTTTCGAGTTGAACGATCAGATCGGATTTCCTCGAGAAAACATGCGTCAGCATACGGACTTCATAGATGGACTCCTGGATAGTCTAGAAAGACTCGCCTCTTCATAAATCGCGAGAGTATCTTCCTTTGTCTTGAAGAATGAGGCATGCTCCTGCCTCCATCGAAAAATATAAAAAAATCCTTGAATTTTCCCCATTTTTCCGCTATACTTCGCTTATTCTATTAAGCGATTTTTTATGAGAAATCCCTTGTTTTCAAGGAAAAAAGACAGATCAACCTCCGAGGGCGGGCACACTCCTTCGCGAACCAAAAATGTGTTCCGCATCATCCTGAAGATATGCGTGGTACTCTTGGTTCTCGGCTTTCTCGCAATAGTCGCGCTTTTCGCTTTTATTGCCAAAGATCTCCCAAGTCCTGGCAATGTCAACACGCGCTTCATCATCGAATCCACTAAAATCTACGACCGAACCGGTACTCACCTCCTCTATGAGCTACACGGCGAAGAAAAACGTACTATCGTCAATTTCGAAAATATTCCAGAGTCCGTCCGAGCCGCAACGCTCGCCCTAGAGGACCAGGGTTTTTATGAGCACTTCGGTGTCCAGCCGAAAGCCATTCTCCGGGCCGCCCTCAAAGATATCATTACCCTCGATACCGCCCAGGGTGCCTCAACGATCACCCAACAATTCGTCAAAAACTCCCTTCTTTCCAATGAAAGAACGTTTACGAGAAAAGTCAAAGAGGTCATCCTCTCTCTTGAAATTGAAGCAAAATTCACCAAAGACGAGATTCTCAGCATGTATCTCAATGAAATCCCTTATGGCTCAAACGCATACGGTATCGAAGCGGCTGCACAGACCTTTTTCGGAAAATCAGCTCACGATCTGACACTAGACGAGGCGGCGCTGCTCGCTTCCCTGCCACGCGGGACAGCATTCTATTCTCCATACGGATCACATCCGGAACGCGTCGTGAACCGAAAAAATTACGCCCTGATACAAATGTCTAAACTCGGGTATATCACCGAAGACCAAGCCAACGAGGCTACCGCTATCGACACTCTGCAGAAAATCAAGCCGCAAAAGAATATCATTGCCGCACCACACTTCGTCATGTACGTGCGTGAATATCTCCAAAACAAATATGGGGATCGAAATATTGAACAAAACGGCCTCAAAGTCATCACAACGCTCGACTGGGACAAACAAATGGCTGCCGAAGAAGCAGTCCGCGCCAATAGCGATAAAAATAAGCGATGGAAAGCCGCCAATGCGGCCCTGGTTGCCATCGATCCGAAGACCGGACAAATTCTGTCTTTGGTCGGATCAAAAGACTATTTCGGAGCTCCTGAACCAGCCGGCTGTATTTCGGGAAAGACCTGTGCTTTCGAACCGAATTTCAATGTCACCATCTCTCCAAGACAACCAGGGTCTTCTTTCAAGCCTTATGTCTATCTCACTGCATTTACCAAGGGTTATCTGCCAGAAACTCTGCTCTACGACACCAAAACGCAGTTTGAAACTGCCGAAGGGAAAAGCTATGAACCGAACAATTATGACGGGAAATTCCATGGTCCGCTCCCAATGATGAAGGCTCTTGGCGGATCACTCAATATCCCGGCCGTGAAGACTCTGTATCTCGTTGGTGTAAAAGACGCTATCATTCTCGCTAAAAACCTTGGAATCACTGACCTCAACCATCCAGATCAACTTGGACTCTCTCTCGTGCTCGGTGGTGGTGAAGTGAAGCTGCTCGACCACGTCAATGCCTACGCCACATTGGCAAACAATGGCGTAAAACACGAAAAAACAGCGATTCTTCGCGTGGAAGATCCAAAAGGAAACATTCTAGAAGAATATAAACAAAATCCAGGTGAACAAATCGTCGACCAAAAATATGTCGCCATGCTTGACGCAGTCATGTCAAACAACGAGAACCGTTCTTGGGTATTCGGAGAAAACAGTCCCCTCGCCTTCAAGGATCGTGCTGTAGCTGCAAAAACAGGCACCACAAACGAATTTCGAGATGGATGGACTATCGGGTACACTCCTTCCCTTGCAGTCGGTGTCTGGGCAGGAAACAATGACAATAGCCCAATGACCGAAGGTGCAGATGGAGTTAATGTCGCCGCACCAATTTGGCGCGCCTTCATTGATAAAGCGCTCATGAACACTGCTGCCGAAGAATTCCCTAAATATGACTCGGATGATGAAATCGGGGATGGAGAAGGACAAACCGAGAAACCGATGCTTGCCGGAAAACTCGAGCAAAAAGAGAATTTAAAAGTATGCGAGATCCCTGGAGAAAAAAATACCTACTGCAAAGCCAACAAATACTGTCTCGACAAGGATGTTGAAAAAAAGGATTTCATCAGTCCACACGATATCCTCTTTTATGTCGATCGAGCAAATCCACGCGGACCGATACCAGACAAGCCGGATCGAGATTCTCAATACAAAAACTGGGAAAAAGGAGTGAAAGACTACTATTCAGACAAAAAAGGCGTTGTTTTGGATGAACCGCCTCAGGAAGAGTGCGAGTCTGATGATTTTGCCGAACTTAAACCTCGAATCAGCTTTACCGCGGCAGGATCACACAGCACGCAAACTGTTTCGCTGACCGTTTCAGTCGACGCGCCTTATGGAATAAGCTCAGTGAAATACTCAGCGAACGGTACGGGAATCGGCTCTAGTTCATCAAAACCCTATTCTCTCGACTATTCCGTCCCAATTGATCAGAATAATTCAGACATTACCATCACCGTCGAAGTAACCGACGAAAACGGTAACACCTCCACAGACTCTGGAAAAATACGCGCCAGCTTCTAAAATAGGTATCTCCTGAAACCTATCCTCGCTTCAAGATAATACGTTTCACGGCTTCGACACCAAGGAAATCATTGGTTTTTCTTTGTAAAAGCTCTTTTTCCAAAAGTAACTCATTCAACCAAAGTGAGCTGCGTACCCGCACCAACAATACTCCTTCTTTCCATTCTTCCAAAAACACATTCTCTTTTCCCTTTAATCCATACCATTCCACCACCACTTTCTCAAACGCAAAAAACACTGTCCTATCATCCAGTTTCCTGTCATGACTGGTCCAGGCCTTTTTTTTGTCAGTCAATTCCTTTAATGAACGCATAACTCTCACTCTCTATTTTCGTACCGGCATCATAATATACAGATATTTCATCATTTCCTGTTCTTGATCTATTTCTCGCAAGACAACCGGTGAACTTGCATTATTCGCATGAAAAATAATACATTCACTCTTGAATGCCCCCAACCCATCAAGAAGATAGCGAGGATTGAAAGTAAATACCATATCCGTATCCTCACCAGACTGATTCTCTATGTTTACCTTGGCTTTATTTTCCCCAACTTCCTGAGAAATAGCCGCTATAAGACATTCTCCAGAACCAACAGTGAACTGAAGCGTGATTTCTCCGGCTGTATAAGAAGACAGTACGCTCGCGATCTTTACTGCCCGAATAAGCGCCTCTCTTTTGATTTGATAAGATATCAAAAATTGCGTGGGGATAATCTGTTTATAATCAGGATATTTCCCATGAATAAGCCTGGAGACAATCCTCACACCATCGACTTCAAAAAAAATCTGATTCTCTTCAATCGCCACCCAAATTTCACTACTCTCTCCAGTAATAACGCGGAGCAGTTCTTGACAGGTTGCGCTCGGAATAATAAACGACCGTGTTGACCCTGTTTCCTCGGGAAGCTCTAGTATCTGCTCAGCTAAACGAAAACTGTCCGTTGCGGCCAAACACAATACTTTTCCCTCGAGTAAAGCGCTCACTCCTGTTAACTCCATGCGTGATTCATTTTGACTCACACAAAACAAGATGCGCGAAATAGCCTCCTTAAACTGCTGAGCTGGAAACACAAATGGATATCTTTCACTCTCAAAGCGAGGGATAATCGGAAAATCCTTTCCGTCTATACCATTAATCTTCCCCTCGTACTGCGAGTTTTGGATAATTAACGAGGTATGTTCAACGGAAAGCTCCAAAACATCTCCCATGGGAATATTGTGCGTAAAATTCCCAATCAACTTGGCTGGTATAGTAATCCTTCCTTCTTCTTGGATTTTAGCTCCAATACTCACAACGATCCCGATTTCAAGATTCGTCGCGGAAAGCTTAAGCCTCCCCTTTTCAGCTTCAATCAAAATGTTACTCAGAATGGGTAAAGTGGATTGTTTTCCGGCGATACGTTCGAGATACGATACGGCTCGCGAAAGATTTTCCTGAGTACAAATAAGTTTCATATGGGGTTTCTTATTAGTAATGGTTAGAATTTTTTAAATATAAATATATATTACTATTAGAGGTGTGAATAGGTGGATAAATCGTTTATTTGCCTTTCGTAAGCGAGAAATGAGTTGAGGTATATGTGTTTTGTTGGTTGATAGGAGCGGCATCTGCGTGTTTGTATGCTTGGTGTATCTGTTTTTATCACCATATCATAGACTTTTCTGGAGAGTATCCACAGGAAAGTCTATGTTTATACAGTATTATCCACAGGAATCGTAGTACAAATGCTCTTTGAGTGTATTTATTTCTTCTTTTAGTCGAATATTGTCACGAAGTCCTTTCTCTATTTTTTCACAGGCGTGTAAAACAGTGGTATGGTCGCGACCACCAAACAGGGTTCCGATGGAGTTGAGTGACATTTGAAGTTCGCTGCGGAGAAGCGACATGGCTATTTGTCGGGAGTGGACTATTTCTTTCTTTCGGCCTTTTTTAATGAGATTTTCTTCTGTGACACCATAATAGTTCATGACTACTCGGATTACATCTTCAGATTTGATACTTTTTCGATTGTTTTCAATCAATTGTTCGAGAACACGGGCTGTTACAGCCAGTGTGGTTGGTATTTTGTGAAATTCTGAGAAAGCATGGACTCGATTCAGGGCTCCTTCTAGTTCACGGATATTTTGAGTAATATGTTCCGCAATGAAGCGAATTGATTGTTCGTCAATATGAATATTGCGTTCATGCGCTTTGGCATCAAGGATAGCGATGCGTGTTTCAAGGTTTGGGCGGCTGATGTCAGCAATCATACCACCTTCGAAGCGTGATCTGAGTCGATCTTCTAGAGTCGCGATGGCTTTTGGTGGTCGATCGCTTGAAATAACCACCTGTTTGTTGAGTTGATACAATGCGTTGAAGATGTGAAAAAATTCAATCTGCGTTTTTTCTTTTCCAGAGAGAAACTGAACATCATCAATGATGAGAAGGTCTAGTTGTTGATAGTACTCCTTAAACTGGTCAGTTTTTTGGGTTTTAATAGAGTCAATGAGTTCGGTAGTGAAACGCTCGGACGTGATGTATTTAATCTTTTTTTCTGGGGAACGAGAGGAAATTTCGTTGCCGATTGATTGGAGGAGATGGGTTTTACCAAGGCCAACGCCTCCGTAAATGAAGAGTGGATTATAAATCATCCCCAGGTTTTGAGAAACCGCATAACAGGCGGCTTTTGCTAATTCATTGTTTTCGGCTACGATGAAATTTTCGAAAAGATAACGGGTATTAAGATTAGTCGTGTGCGGACGTTCTTGTGAAAATTCGATTTGTGGGCGTAGAGGGTGTGATTCAACAAGTTTTTTTCGTAAGAATCCATCAAGAGATGGTCTTTGCACCATATCTAATGAACGGACGGCTTCACGTGGTGATGTGGGGGCGAGTGGTTTATCTGGGGTGATTTGACAATGAATTTCAGAGATTTCTATCTGAGAAGCACGGAATGCTTTTAAGAGATAGTGATTATATTTATTTTCAAGCCATTCTTTCGCAAAGCCATTTGGAACACCAATCACGACTTTTCCTTGTTCAAGAGAAAGGATGGAGGTACCTTTGAACCAGGTGATAAAATTCGCTTTGGAAATAGAAAGTTCAATCTGGCCGAGAACAGTCTTCCAGAGTTCTTCAGGATGATGGGGATAGGCGTTATCCACAGATTTAGAGATCAAGGGAGAATAGATACGATATAATTACAAACAAACACCCACGCTTCCATCGGGTGAGTGACATTATAGCATGGCATTTTGGTCTTTCCTAGTAGACAACTTGATGAATTGTGCATAAAATGGTCTTTTTTGTTGATAAGAGGTAAGTAGACTTGATTTTTTTTCAAAAGGTTGATAGAGTTGTCAGGTATTGGAATTAATGTACAGGTATGAAGCGTACGTATCAGCCGAAAACTCGTCGTCGTTCCCGCCGTCACGGCTTTCTGAAGCGCATGAATACTGCGGATGGACGCAATGTGATCAGAAATCGTCGTCGTGTCGGAAGGAAAAGGATGACTATGGTCTAAAGGATATGCTCCCAGTAGCGCATCGATCACGAAAATATGAAACGAGCGAGGTTTTCCGCACAGGGAGACCTCTTTTTGTCATGGATCTTGGCGCTCGTTTTAAAAAAAATGAACAATCAATCACTAGATTTTCTTTTGTGGTCGGAAAGAAGATGTTGAGTGGAGCGGTTTCGCGCAATCATTTTAAGCGTCTTTTGAGAGAATCGGCCCGTTTGTTTCAAAAAAACTGGCCGGCAGGGTATACTATAGTTGTTTTTGTAGCGAGAAAACCGAAGTGTTTTTCGCGACAGTCGGTTAGAGATTCACTCCGTTTACTTCTTGAGAAAATCCATTAAAGGAAGACAGGCTTATGTTTGGAGATTTTTTTCATAGTATTTTCTATCAACCGTTGTACAATGTCATCATTTTTTTCTACGATATCGCATGGCATGATTTTGGCGTTGCCATTATTTTGACTACCCTTTTCCTGAAAGTGGTTCTTATTCCATTGACGAACAAACAAATTGAGTCACAGAAGAAGTTGCAGGAGATACAGCCAAAAATAAAGGTTTTGCAGCAGAAATATAAAGACGATAAGGAACGACAGACAAAAGAAGTGATGCGGTTCTATAAGGAGAGCAAGGTGAATCCGTTTGGCGGCTGTCTTCCTTTGATTATCCAGATGTTCTTTTTCTTTGCGATTTATAGGATATTGATCAATACCGCCAGCAATGATTTTGCGGTCAATACTTCAGACTTATATAGCTTTGTTTCAAATCCTGGCTCTATCAACCATCTCTTTTTTCACTTTCTTGATTTGACTAAGCCAAGTATCGTGGTGGCGGCACTAACGGCGGTAGCGCAGTATGTCCAGCTTAAAATGATGATGCAGAGCCAACCGAAGCGGACTCAATCATCAGAAGAGTTAGATATTGCCTCAATTATGAGCAAGCAGATGGTCGTGATTATGCCAGCGATGATTCTCTTGTTTGGCGCGACCTTGTCTTCAGCGCTGACACTGTATTGGCTTGTTTCGACCCTTTTTATGATTGGACAACAACAGTATATACTTAAAATTCAGAAGAATCAGGAGAAGTAATTGCGTAACGAGAGAACACGTCTATGAAGATTACACAGGAGGAAATGAGGTATATCCAAGAATTAGCCATGGAACTCGCCGCGAAGCTCGGTTTTCAGACTGAAGTCATGGTTTCCGAAGATCCACTTGGAGAGAGAACATTGCGGGTGGCCTTTTGGGTAACGAAGGATCAGAATGTGCTGATTGGGCAGCGTGGAGCCAATCTCGTGGCGTTACAGCATCTCTTTCGGGCATTGTATCGAAAACGAGGCGGCGATGTTGTCGATATTGCCATCGACATCAATGATTACGTCAAAGAGAAGGAAAACCTTCTGTTTCAGGATGTTGATAAGGCGGTTGAGGAGGTTATCAGTCAAAATGCTTCAGTGGCGTTGCGACCCATGTTGTCTTTTGAGCGAAAATTGGTGCACCGGTACCTTTCGGATCATGTGAAGGTGCGGACAGAAAGTGCCGGCAGTGGTGAACATCGGAAAATCTTCATCCGACCGAAGATTTCATCTGAAGATGTGCCAGAAACAGTTGAATAGCGTATCCTATAGGCATGGCTATTGCACGGAGGCTTGCGTACAATGTTATTTTTAATTCTTTCTTGAAGGCGCTATCGACTGTAGTCCTATCGCTTTTTTTGGTGCGCCTGATCACAGGGTATCTTGGTCAGGATGGTTTTGGGAAATATGCTACTACACTCGCCTTTTTTGCGTTCTTTGCTGCTATTGGTGATCTTGGATTGGGAACGGTAGCAGCACGAGAAATTTCCAAGCACGGTTCAGATGAGCGAAAAATATTAGGAAATATTGTGAGTTTGCGGTTGATTTGTTCGGCGATTTTGATCAGCGTTTCGCCGTTCCTTTTGTTGTTTTTTGATTATCCGGTGGATGTGGAATGGGGCATTGTCATCATGGCGTTCGCGTCTTTGTTTAGCTCGCTTTCGTCTGTTGTGAACAGCGTGTTTCAGAAACGCATTGCCATGGATCGCGTGGCGATGGTGGAGTTTTTAGGAAAACTCATTCAAGTAAGCTTAATAGCCTGCATCGTGAAATTCGACCTTGGATTTTTGGCTATCACTTCCTCCGTATTGGTTGCGCTCGCATTTAATATCATGACCGTTTTTGTGATTAGTAGGAAGTTTGTTCATTTTTCACTTCGTTTTGAGAAAGATTTTTGGATTGCCTTTCTTCGAGAATCACTCCCGATGGGAGTCACAGCTGTCATCACTTTTGCCTACTTTAAGACCGATATCATACTCCTTTCTTTGTTTCAATCCAGTTCGGATGTCGGTATCTACAGTGTTGCCTATAAGATTATTGAGAATCTGATTTTCTTTCCGGCCATGTTAGCAGGATTAATTCTCCCGCTTTTGGCCAGATATTTTAGTACTAATAAGAAGCATTTCATCGAAATAGCTAATAAAACGTTTAAAGTATTCGTCGTGATTGTCCTGCCTGTGGTGATTGGAACGGTCTTTTTGGCCTCTGATATTGTTCAGATCATTGGTGGATCTGAGTTTCTTGCTTCTACTCCAGTACTTCAGATACTAGCCTTTTCACTTGGATGTATCTTCTTTGGGCAGTACTTTAACATGATTCTCGTAGTCGGACACATGCAGAAGAAACTGATGCAAGCACTGTTGTTTATTGCCGCCTTCAATATTATTTTGAACCTGTTTCTTGTGTCGCGGTATTCTTATTTTGGCGCTGCCACAACGGCTGTCTTGACAGAATTCATGGTGGTGTTGCTCACGGGGACACTTGCATATCGATCACTTGGTTTTTCCCCTCGCTTCGCTGGTATCTGGAAAGTGATGTTCTCCGCTTTTGGCATGGCAGTTGCCCTCTTTTTTCTTTCGGGAGAACCATTTATCGTTAGCGGGAGTATTTCACTCATAGTGTATTGTGGTCTCTTGTGGCTTACCCAAGCAGTGTCTCCTGAAGAAATTGCCGGTTTATTTGCAAAAGGAGCAGAAGAGCCTTTCGACGACATGCCAGTTATTTCATAAATTAAACATATGGGAGCAAACGGGGTACCGGAGACGGTAGCGGCTATTTTAGTGAATTATGAGAGTGGTGAGGATTTGTCTGCTGCGCTCTGGTCTCTTATTCGCCTTGACCGGACTCCGGATATCTTGATCGTGGTTGACAATGCTTCTCGGGATGATTCTCTCCATCAGGCCGAACAACAGATATCTTCTCTCATCGTGATTCGGAATAATGAAAATGTCGGTTTTGCAAAAGCAGTAAACCAGGGATTTCGGAAGGCGTGTGATCATGGCGCAACACATATTTGGCTTTTCAATCCTGATGCCCGGGCTCATCCTGAAACACTATCTCGCTTGTTGGACATGTCTCGTTGTGAACCAAAAGCTCTTTTTTCACCGATGATCTTTGATGCTATTGGGAGAGTGTGGTTTTCTGGTGGGAGGCTTCGCTGGTGGCGAATGCGAGCTTTGCATAAACAAAGACTCGAATTTTATGGGGAAAACCAAGATTTTTTGACCGGATGTGCTCTCTTTATACCCAAAACAGCCCTTGATGTGGTCGGCGAATTTGACGAACGTTTTTTTCTCTATTACGAGGATGTGGATTATAGTGTACGTGCAAAAAAAGCCGGCTTTCAGTTACGAGTGGTGCCTGACGCGGTTGTGGATCATGCTGAAGTCAGTCGATGGCACCCCCAGAAGACGTATTTTCTCGTTTATTCTGGACTTTTATTCTTTTTCAAGCATTCACATGGCCCTCAGGAATGGTATTTTCGAATGTATGTTACAATACGAAGGCTAAAAAACTGGTTTGATTGCTTACTTTTTGGAGGAAAGGAGGCCATGTCTGTAAGACGGGCTTATGGGGATTTTTTCCAAAACATGCGATAATCCGCGCTACTCTCTGATTGTAGTCAATTTTCAGAGCGCTGTTGTGTTTGGACGGATGCTCCGCAGTCTTCCGGCATCCTTCCTTTCAGAAGGAGAAGTTCTCTTGGTCAATAATGATGTTCGAGAACAGGGTTTTCTTGAGAGGATGTTACATCAGTGTCCTGGCGTCCGAATCATTGATGCGGGTGGAAATGGCGGATTTGCTCGGGCCTGCAATCGTGGGGCGCAAGAGGCAAGCGGAGAAGTCCTCTTTTTTCTCAATCCGGATACGTATTTCATTCAGGGTTCTTTTCAAGAGCTTTTTAGTGTTTTTGAGACTGGTGATGGTGTGATTATTGCTCCTCGTTTACTCCAGAGGAATCGCAGCGAACCATGGAGCAGCGGCAGGATAGTATCCCCTCTACAGATCTTTCTACAGAACCTGATTCCCCTGCCCTCTTTTTGGTCCTTTGTGTCTCGCCGATCGCTCGGTTGGGTGAGCGGAGCCGCTCTTATCCTTTCACGAAGGGATTTTGAGAGATTAGGTGGGTTTGATGAAGCGTATTTTTTGTATTATGAGGATATGGATTTGTGTCGTCGAGCCAAAGCAAGAGGTATGGTTATCCTCAAAAATCAGGACGTAGTCCTGTCACATCGCGGGAGTGTGAGTCATGCCGGCAGAACGGAAGAACAGAAGCAGGTCTATTTTCGTTCGCAAGAGCGGTATATCGGCAAATATTATCATGCTGCATGGATTCCATTGTTGCGCTCACTTCGGAGATTTCGATTTTTTCTTTGTTCGTGAATATGGCTCTCTTTTTGTGGTTATTTCTTTTTATCCTCCCGTTCCAGTTTGCTTTGTCACCCGCAGAGGGTATTGATTTACCGCTGATACGGGCTGTATCGGTGTGTCTGATTCTTTTTTGGTTTTGGAAGGGCGTGGTCACTCGGCACCTCTCTATCGAATGGAACTTCAGATCTTGGTTACTCCTTTCTTTCTGTTTTTTTCTGATTGTATCGGTTTTGGTTGCTGAGGAAACGTCATGGGCTGTCCGAAAACTTTTGTTTTTTGTCTCATTCTTTCCACTGTATTTTGTTTTTTCGGAGTTCCTCCGGAGCGGGAGAGAGAGCGCTACTTTTTTGACTCGTGCTTTCGTCTTTGGTGCTCTTGGTTCGGCAGGAGTAGGATTGATACAGTTTTGGCTGCAATTTTTTGTTTCTGTAGAAGCACTTTTTTCATTTTGGACTCGATTCCTACTTCCTTTTTTTCTCGGGAAGACATTCGGGTCTGTCGTAGCAGAATATCCGAGTTTACTCGTACATGTATCAGGAGCAACCGTGATGCGAGCCTCTGCTTTCTTCCCTGATCCACACATGCATGCCTTCTTTTTGGGTTTAGCTTTACCATTGGCGGTATTTTTTGCTTGGCGGGAACGGTCGGTGTTCTGGGTGGTTCTCGCAATCTTGATTTTTACCGTCGATCTCCTCACCTTTTCACGTGGAGCGTATCTTGGTTTATTAGTCGCTTCTTGTGGAGTAGCAGTTTGTTTTTTTGGGAGTTGGTCTGCCTGGTTGAAACAGGTTCTTTCCGGTCTTGCTCTTCTCTTTCTCTTTATTGTGACTCCCAACCCTATAATGGATCGTTTGTGGTCAGGATTTTCGATGGATGATAGTTCTGTGTCTACACGACTCGTGTTGTATCGTGAGGCGATAGAACATATACGTGTACATCCTGTATTTGGTGTTGGCTTGGGAAACTATCCTTTGGTCGTGAAGCCATCAGCAGGAGAACGCGAGCCGATTTATGTACACAATCTTTGGTTGGATATGGCTGTTGAAATAGGTTTGGGAGGGGCCTTTTTCTTGGCTCTTTTTTACTTTTTGACGATACGTACGATACATGGACATTGGAGGCAAACAAAAAATGGCTTTTCTTTAGCTATTTTCGCTTCGTTACTTATTTTTTTTGGTCACTCTCTGGTTGAAACACCCATTTTTTCCGTGCAGGTATTGCCGGCATGGCTTTTTATTTTAGCTCTCGGAAATACACGTTATGGTACAGAATAAACTCTTTTTATTTCTTGTTGTCTGTATTTGGCTTATTCCGTTCGCTTCCATACAGTTTCTCTTTTTTGGAGTACCGATATATCCACTCGAAATAGTGCTTCTAGGAGCGCTCCCATTCTTTGTGACCAGTAGCAGCACCGAGATGTTACGGGTGGTACTGGTACGTCGCATGGTCTTGGGTGCAGGAGCGCTTCTTTTGGGAGTGCTTGTAGCCTATGGGATGAATCCACATACACTAGTCGGTCTTGGTCAAATAAAGAGCTTTTTTGTTTTTCCGATGTTGTTCGGGTGGCTTTCCCTGTCATGTTTGCTGTATCGTGAGTATCGAGCTCGTTCTCTTTGGCATGTACGGATGATGACGGTCTCTGTTGCTGGAGTGGCACTTATTTGGAGTATCAGTGCGGATTTGTTTACTTACGACCATCGTCTTCAGGCATGGTTTGACTCGCCGAATTTACTCGCCATGCTTCTACTTCCGGGTGCCGTGATGTGGTGGGTGCACGGAATTTCGGGGTATTCGAAAGGATTCCTTGAGAAAAGCGCGTTGGCAGTGGTGACTCTAACGCTTATTTTAACTCGTTCTTATAGCGTTTTTGGCGCACTTATCGGTGCACTTGCTTTCTTTAGCTGGGTATATTGGATACGCGCTTCTCGGAAGCCCAGATATCAGATCAAGAGTGTCGGTGTCGTAATTCTTTCTTTTTTGGTACTCGGTCTTGTATTTTTGGAAGGAAGAACGGACAAATGGACTTCGCTAGTGACCGGTCAAGAGCGATCTTCTTTCTCATCAAGGCAGATGATCTGGACATCCGCAATACAGATGATCGATGATTCCCCGCTCTTTGGTATTGGGCCAGGCCGTTTTCAGGAGGTGTATTTGGAATATCAGCGTTTCTATCCACCTTATCTAGAATGGGCTGTGCCACATTCTCATAACTTCTTCTTAGCTATTTGGCTGGCTTCCGGTGTGCTTGGAGTGGGTGTGTGTCTGTGGCTTCTCTGGGCTTTTGGTAAAGCTGTTTTTTGTGGATTGGGACGTTTTGGGAGGGAACAATCCCTCTCTTTGACACTTTTATTCGGGTGTTTGATTGTCAGCATTTTCGATGTTCCGTATTTTCGCGCAGACCTTTGTTTTCTTCTCTGGTTTGAACTGGCGTTTTTTGCGGCTCTGTTTTCTCAAGAAGAGACAAAAAGCTCTTAGAGGTCGATAGAGTATAGTTTTTGATTTTTGCGCTCGATGAATAAGAGCGTATCTTCGCGAGGAGAAAGAAAGAGGTTGGTAGCATCATATGATTCCACGAGATCTTTCAAGTCAACCAGCCGCTCAGCCTTGTTACTCGTGACATCTATTTTCCAGAAAGAATCCTGCGAATGGAGATTTTTGTCAAAATAATCATCTGGAAGAATGGTTGATTCAGGCAACGCTCCAGGGAGAGCATAGTAGAGCGTTTGCCCATTTTTTGACCATGTTGTCTTATTAATGAGAGTAGAGGCATTTTCTAGGACATGTTGTTCCCCGCCAGATTCATTGGTGACTGTCAGTTTGGACCTGCTTGGATCGTGCGGATCGGTAGAGCTCATGAGTATCTTATCTCCTGTTGGTGCCCAGAGAAAATCAGCTCCTAATTGATTGGAGATAAGGACCGAAGGGGCGGTACCGGTGAGTGAAATGGTCGAAAGCGATGACGCGTCTCTTGCTCTTGGGCGTTCCCAGTAACTTACCAGAATACTCGAGGGAACCGAGGCTAGGAAAAAGTCTTTTGTGCCGAGCGTGATGAGATTTTTCCAGCCACTCCCGTCTGGTGAGGCAGCGTTCAGAGTTCGTTCTTTTGTTTGTGGATCAGTGTAGAGGTAGAAAATTCTACTTCCTGTATTGTCCCAAATGACCCGAGATATTTCCGATTTGAGTGGGGTCAGGGTTTTGAGCGTCAAGTCAGCCATATACCAGGGACTTAATCCGCCTGATTGTTTGAGTTGCACTAGTGCTTTTTCTCGCGATGGCGACCAAGAGATGCGCAGAGGAGTTCCAGGGAGATGAGAGAGTAGTGTTTCTTTGTTTTTCCCATCCAGGTTGGATTTTCGGAAGGCGTCTTCATCGAGAGAAAAGTAGAGGAGATGCTGGTCATTGGCAGTGGCGCTGAGGACGCGTTCGGTCAGGATGGGGGCTATATTTTTTCCGCCCGGATTGAGGGCACCAAGCGAAGAAGTTTCTTGAATAATCGATCCGCCCGAAATAGTCGGTATTGAAGCGTTGTGTTTAAACCTGAAATTATACACTCCCCAGAAAAGCAGGAGAATGACGAAAATACTTGTCACTGTACCAAAGAAAATCTTCATGGCAACAAATTAATTGGAAAATTGGACATGGAAATGCGGAACTGCCTCTACATATGTACAACTATGCGCAGCTTCCCGGCTATCTCGGTCAGCGCATATGGCTTTAATATTATACTGACTAGCCAGACTGGATTTTTGATTGCGGAATACTTGTTCAAGACAAGGAGATTCATTGAGATCAACGACTGGTTTTCCTGAACCATGTGCTGAGTGTCCGGTTTCAGTACCGCCGGTCACATTGAACGCACAACCCGTTTTTTCTTTGAGCGCAATGACATTAGCAATCGTGCTTTTGGGGATTTTTTCGAGGCTGGTACAGCTTTTATTGTTTTGATCGCTGCATCTTCCGGTACTTGTGACAGGAATACCCTTGGCACTCAGAGCGGCAGCAGCTTCAGCGTGGGTGTAGGTATCTCCAGAAGATGTGGTGGTGGGAACAGCGGCTCCGGTTACGGATTGGGGTGCGGCTATGGGCGCGCTCGTAGAGAATTGATCGATACGCAGTGTGACAAGATCGGGATTAATCACGTAGAGGATCAGGTATGAAATCAGGGCAAGAATGAGCCCAAGAACTGCGTCTGTGATAATATCTTTGGCACTTTTTGCCTTTGAAGTGTTTCCTGCACTTGTAAGTAATAAGAATCCCCCAACCGTTATCATAAAGACTGCTGAAAGCACGATGATAACGAGTGAGGCATTGAGCAGCGCGCGGATATAATCAGGGAGTTTTCCGCCGGCATCTTCCTGACCAGGGATTCTTTCGAGGAGCGTGTAGTTGAGGTTGGTGAGAGATGTGTTCCCGCTTGTGGCTGCGGATCCGCCGCCGCTATCGGATGACGATCCAGAAGCACCTGATCCAGTATCGCCTGATCCTGAAGATGACGATCCAGAAGCACCTGATCGAGTCCGATCAGCTGCTCTTGCTCGGGCCTGGTCGAGGACGGTGGTATAAGTACCTGAGCTCATATCCCGTTGAAATTCAGCCAGAGCAGCGTCTCCAGTGAGTATATCCCCGTCAGAATTTCTGACGATTTTACAACAGCTTTTGACGCCCTCATTGCACCTTGCTACCGCCGTTTCGTTATCCGAGCAATCACTCCCAAAAAATGAACGTTTACAGGCGCCAAGCACGGCCGCGCATTCGTCTGGAGTGAATACTTCCGCTTGCACACTTGGTATAGCAATCAGAAAACCGAAAAAAAACACAACCGACAGACAAACAGAAGAAAAATATATCGAACGCATAGTTATTTTTTCTCAGTATATCATGAATTTCTTTTTAAAAACAAAAGGAATCCTTTGTTTTGAGGATTCATTTATGCTTGTCGGTATTGGACGGTGGTTGAAATCAAAACTCCCAACTCCCATTCATACTGGACGACTGAGTATAGTTGACTACGGTAGTTTCGAAAAAGTTTCCTTTGTCACCATTTACGTCCTGGAGGCGTTCGAGATGCTTATAGGGATTCTCGATGGCTTCGGGATAGAGTGGATTGATATTCAGCATCGCAAGACGTTTATTCGCAAGCCAACGGGTATAACTCTCTGTTGTTGCGCCGTTGATACCCGGAATACGATCGCTCAAAATATGCTTGCCCCACTCGATTTCTTGTGTGACCGCTTCGCTCATCATGCTGAGAATGAGTTTTTCATCGTAGAGAGATGGGAATTCCTTTTTGATGTCACGAATGAGGTTGGAAAAGATAGTCACATGAGTGAGTTCATCGCGACGGATGTAAGCAATCATACGACCGGTAGCGAGCATTTTCATGTGGTATACCAGGGTATCGAAGAAGGCGAATCCATTGTAAAAATAGATGGATTCGAGGAGGAAATTCGCCACGATACCACGGAAGAAATTGTGATCCGAAGGCGTGTCAATGAAGTCTTGGTAGATTTGACCGATATAATTGTTTCGTTTCAACAGTACTGCGTCATTTCTCCAGAAATAGTAGATTTCATCCCGTTCTTTGCTGTCGACTACGGTTTCAAGAATGGTGGCGTAGGATTGTGAGTGTATAGCTTCTTGATAAGCCTGGATGGCGAGAATGAGATTCACTTCTGGCGAAGTAATGTAATCGGAAAAATGTGGGAGGTTGACGGTTTGGATGGAGTCAAGAAAGATGAGAAAGGAAAGAATACCTTTGTAGGCGCGTTGTTCTTCGGATGAGAGCTCTCCGTGAAACATGCGAGCATCATCTTTGAGGCCAGACACCTTTTCGGGTACCCAAAAGTTTCCGATCATGACCTGATACAGTGATTTGGCCCATGGATACTTGGTAGCATTCAAGTTAAAGAGGCCGGTAGTTGAACCTTTAATGATGCTGCGGTGCTCGGTGCTGTCATCACCTTTTGGATTGAAGAGCGGGTTGGCATGGAGGGTTTCAGTCATAGGAAAGCGTTCATAGAATCACGAATAATGAGTAATCAAGAGGAGTGTGTGGCTCGTCTCAGCAAGAGAAACTTATCCACTGCAACTCACACAGTCATCCTTGACTTCGCCAGAGAGGCTACGGACATAGTACACAGTTTTAATTCCCTTTTGCCAGGCTTGGAGATAGTAGCCATAGAGTTGCGCCGGGCTTACGTGTGAAGGATCAATCATCCATTCGAAACTGATTGATTGATCTACCCATTGGTACGCTACGGCGATCAAATCGATCACATCTCGCATATCGATGTGGATATACTCTTTGTAGAACCAGAAGTTTTCCTTGGAGAGTTTCGGTGCTACCCGGATCGTTGGAGCCGAGAGATTCGTTTCGATGAAATAGCGCTTGTAAATGGGGAGCAGAGCGGCAGTCGTGCCGACTACCCCGGCAGTAGAAGTGTTTGGGGCTGGAGCGGTATGGTACGCGAAGCGCACACCGTGTTGTTGCATATCCCGAAAGAGAGTTTTCCATTCTTGAGCAAAAGGAGTCTCTGTTTCGTACCAAGCCAGTTTGCGTCCCAAAAGAGTGCCCTTGGCGTACTCGCTTCCTGGAAAGAGAGAATAAGCGCCCCGTTCTTGGGCCAGATTTACTGATGCTCGATAGGTGTGGAATGCGTATCGTTCAAATAATCGGTTTGTTTCGACACGTGCTTCCTCGCTATCATAGGCAATTTTGTGTGTTGCGAGGTACTCGGCGAGACCCAGGTATCCGACCCCGACACTCCGATATTTCATGGCAGTACGTTCTGCTTCTTTGATCGGATAATAATTGAGGGTAATGACGTTATCGAGCAATCGCATGAGCACGGGAAATACATCTGCAATGACTTCTGGCGTATGAACAGTGGCGATATTGATGGAGGCTAAGTTGCATACGACCAAATCGCCCGGTTCATATCGGAGTATCACTTTTCCGTTTTCCACGGTTTCTTCAAGAAATTTGGATGCAGATGTGTTTTGGCAGATTTCCGTGCAGAGCTGTGTTGAGTAAATATGCCCCGCGTGCTTGTTTGGGTTGAGACGGTTGACGGTATCGCGAAAAAAGACATACGGCATACCGGTTTCCACGGTTGTTTTCAGAAATTTCTTGAAGAGTTCTTTCGCGTTGACGATTTTGCGCAGAGTAAGACGTTCATCACGTTCTAGTTCTTCATAGAAGTGATCAAAGTCGGTCTCAAAATGATCCTGGAGCGCTTTACCGTAGTACTGAGTAATTTCGTGTGGATCGAAAAGTGTCCACGTTTGATCCGCTTCAAGACGTTTCATGAAGAGGTCAGGAATGGAGACCGCAGGAAAAATATCAAACGCTTTAGCGCGAATATCCCCAGTTTCCGTTTGTAGATCAAGAAAGTCGTAGATATCAAGATGCCAGATATCGAGTGTGACAGAAATCGCTCCGAGGCGAGATCCGAGTTGGTTGACGGCAATTGCGGTATCATTGATAACCTTAATCCAGGGATTGACGCCGCCTGACATATTTTTTACCCCACGGATTGAACCACCGCGACCCCGAATGTTTCCGAGATAGACACCGACTCCACCACCAAACTTTGATATTTGTGCCATGTTTTCTATCGCATGGTAAATACCTCTGAGATCATCATCGACATTGATTTTAAAACAGCTGGAGAGTTGATGATAATTCGTTCGGGCATTGAGGAGGGTTGGTGTTGGGAGAGATATGCGCTGTTGTGAGCAGTGTTCGTATATTTTGAGTGCAAGCGCGAGACGACGGTCTTTTTTCTCAGGAATAGCAAGAAAGAGCCCTATTGAAAGGTACATTTCTTGTGGGAGTTCACGAATACTCTTGTTCGGATTGAGTAGATACCTTTTGATAAAAGAGACAATCGTGGTGTATTCGTACTGTTCATCGGTTTCTTTCAAAAGGTGTTTTCCAGCCTCGAGAATATCCTCTTCGGAGTAGTATTTGTAAAAGTCTTTATAGTAGAGGCCTTTTTCGATATAAAGGTCAAAATGAGCTTTATATGCCGCAGCAGAATAGATATCTTTTTGCGCTAGTCCACGATTTTTGGTGGCTTTCTTATACAGTCCTCCCAGCAGGATACGCGCGGCTACATTTTGCCAGGCGATATTTTCGACGGTAACGAGATCAATACATGTTTTGACTAACAATGTTTCGATATCAGATGTTTTGATGTCATCGACCAGATTTTTTTTGAAGGAATCCATGAGGTCTTCGAAACGACATTCCTCTTCATAACCCTTAGCGGCTCGATCGAAGACAACGCGTAGCTTTTTGATATCGAAGTATTCCTTCGACTCATCGGATTTAGTCACTTTGAGCGTTTTTTCTTCAAACTCTCTGACAAGACGCTCGTGGCGTTCCTCTCGTTCTTTTTTGCGTTCTTCCCGATAGAGAATATAGGTTTTTGCCAGGTCAAACCGATTTGATTTGACTAACTCGCGTTCGACAATATCCTGGATATCCTCAACCGTGGGTATCCGATGTACGAAAATCTCCGTGTAAACGCGCTCTACATCCTTAATGACCTCATCTGTCAGATTCGGAATGAATGTTTTTTCGGTGTTACCAATAGCATCACATGCGAGTTCGAGCGCCCGTTCGATTCGTTTTCGATCAAACGGGATTACTTCTCCATCACGACGACGGATTTTTTCTATAGCCATAGTGGTGCATATTGTGGTTAGATGCCATGAAAAATTATTTTGCACGGGCAAAACAGGAGAACAGGCAGTGATTGGATGAACGGACGGATCAGGGGGCCTCTTTACGATGTAAGCCGAGTGGCGATGACGTTCCAGCCGATATGTTCTTTGCAGGTAGTGATATAATCGGCTCGTTTTATGCCGTAGTCAGTAATATAAGCGTGTTCAAATACGTCGAGTACGAATAGAGGGGTAGTTCCAGTGAGGTGCCCGCCATCGTGTTCATTGATCCAGACATTGAAGAGTCGGCCATTATGCTTATCTGCTGTCAGTACAGCCCAACCGATACCTCTCATGGCGGCGACATTGAAAAAATCTTCTTGCCAAGCCTCTAGGCTTCCAAATGAAGCCGTGAGCGCTTCTTTCACAACCGATGGAACCTCTGTCTGTGTTTTTGCACTCAGATTCTCAAAGTAGAGCTCATGCAATCGCATACCATTCCATTCCCATCCAAAACGGCGTTTCAATTCAGCGTATTCCGGTGTTCCGGGTGTTTGAGTGGTCAGGAGATCAACGAGCGCATTGACGTTTTTGACATAGCCTTCGTAGAGAGCAAAATGGTTTGTCAGGAGTACATCCGAGAACCCTTGCATACCAAGGAGTGAAGAGAAATTGTATGGAGTATACGATGTCATAATTTTAGATTTTCCCGACAAGTTCAATTCCTGGAGTCAATGTTTTTTGTCCTGGTTTCCAGTTAGCTGGACAAGCTTCTCCACCGTGCTCTCGGACAAACTGAGCCGCTTCTATTTTACGGATGAGTTCGTTTGCGCTGCGACCAATGTTATTCGCATGGACTTCGTAGGCCTGCAGAACACCATCTGGATCAATAATGAAGGTACCCCGACGAGCCAATCCTTCTTCTTCGATATACACACCGAAAGTACGTGCCAGCATACCGGTTGGATCGGCAATGAGCGGGTACGTTACTTTTGCAATGGCTTTCGAATGGTCATGCCAAGCCTTGTGGGTGTAGACGGTATCAGTGCTGATCCCGTAGATTTCAACCTGCATATCTTGGAATTTCGCGTAGTGATCAGCTAGGTCTGCGAGTTCAGTCGGACAAACAAAGGTGAAGTCGGCTGGATAAAAGAAGAGCACCGACCATGTCCCTCGTAAATTCGCCAGATTGGACTTCTTGAAACTATTGCCTAGAAACATCTCAAATTCAAAATCAGGTATTTCTTGGCCGATGATTGGGAGTGCGTTTTCGTAGTCGTTTCCGCTACAACAGAGATCTTTTGACATATATTTTCTGTTTATTAAGATTTTAAGGGGTCTTCGTAGAATAACGCTCCGATTTTCTCTTGTCAAATATCGAACACAGCGAAGAAAGACAATATATCCCGGTATTTCTGATGCGGGATTGGGTGCGTTGTCTCCTGCTGAAAACACAGTATTAAGTGGTTTCTGATAGCCTATCAACCTCTGTTTTTACTGAGTATAAACTGGACAGAATATTATTTTCATGTTAAAAGAATATATATTCTGACAGATGTAGTGTGTATTATTTTTTGCAACTTTGTGGGGTTCAATACTGAAATGAGGACGTATTGTGCAAAACGCCAGGACGATGGAATGCGTCTGGATTATTTTTTATGGAAGTCTTTGGAAAGAGATTGCCCGGGTGTTTTTTCACGTAGCGTGCTTACGGAAGCGGTTCTTTGTGGACAAGTCGTGCATAATAGCGAGAAAACGATGAAACCGGATCGAAAAATACGGATGAATGACGAAATTTCTGTTGAGATGTCATCTGTTTTAGCTGAGAAAAGGCCGAAAAAAATTATTCAGACAGGAACTATCGAACCAACCGTTATTTATGAAGATGAACAAACGATTTTTGTGCAGAAGCCGGCTGGATTGATGACGCATGCGGTACGGGCTGGAGACGTGTCATTAGCTGATTGGGTACTTGCACATTATCCACAAGTTGCGCAGATTGGAGATGCACCGATGAGACCAGGGATGGTTCATCGTTTAGACAAGGATACTTCTGGGGTTTTGGTGATTGCAAAGACCAATGATGCTTTTATTGAGCTGAAACAACTTTTTTCTGAGAGAAAAATATCTAAGACGTATTTTGCATTCACCGAGGGACACCTCTCCCGTCTATCGGGCAGTATCGAATTTGCCATCACTCGTATCCCGCATAGTGAGAAACGTTCGATTCGTAAGGCAACGAGTGATCTCAACTCGAGAACGGCTCTCACGGATTATGTGGTGCTCAAAAGGTATCAGGACTGTGATTTTGTGGAGGTGCACCCAAGAACTGGACGGACACATCAGATTCGTATTCATTTTTCTGCTCTCCAACATCCTGTTATTGGTGACAGATTATACGGTGTACGCCGGAAACGATTTTCGTTTGTTGTCTCACGACAGATGTTACACGCGGGACGGCTCGCATTTAGCCTCTTTGGTAAGGAATACGATGTGAGCGCGTCATTACCTGCAGACTTTCGAGTTTTCTTTGTAGGCTTGACGCCCGCGAAGTAATTGGTTATGCTAGTAAAATCGTGGAATGAGGGCGGTGTTTTGTTTTTTATGATAAACTTTTCTTCAAGATTCTGTTAATTGTTTGTTCGCTGTAAAGACTATGCACCAGGCACTTATTGCTTTCAATCAGGAAATCCGTGCGACGAAGCAGTTTCCAGATATTCATGTGGGAGATGTCGTCAAAGTATTCAGAAAAATCAAAGAAGGCAGCAAAGAACGTCTGCAGGCTTTTCAGGGAACGGTGATTGCGATGCGAGGTGGCCAGAGCTCTTCTCCGACGTTGACGGTGCGTAAGGTTTCCTTTGGTGTGGGCGTCGAGTTGGTTTTACCTTTGTATTCACCACAAATTGATCGTATTGAGTTTGTAAAACGTACTCGTGCTCGTCGAGCCAAGCTGTATTTCGTGCGTGATAAATCAGTGAAGGTCCTTTCCAAGAAGTTCAAGGAGGTTACGATGAAGAAGGTCATCGTTCCAGAAGAGGATCAGTTAGAGGTGATATCAACAGAGATAGAGACGGATACAAAGGCATAACAATACTTTGCCCAGGTGGCGGAATTGGTATACGCGCTAGCTTGAGGTGCTAGTTCCCGCAAGGGATTGGAGGTTCAAGTCCTCTCTTGGGCACAGGCGGTAGAAAAGGCTGGCAAAACCAGTCTTTTAGTTTATACTGGTGAGGTTGGTATTCGATGTTTTGAGGGCAATTAGCTCAGTTGGTTAGAGCATCTCGTTTACACCGAGAGGGTCGGAGGTTCGAGTCCCCCATTGCCCACCCACGATCTGTTCCTGAATACCAGCGATTGATTTTTTGGAAAAGATGTGGATAATGGAGAGAGTGCTTGTTTAGAAGAAAAGCCGGAGTAGCTCAGTGGTAGAGCGAAGGACTGAAAATCCTTGCGTCGGCAGTCCAATTCTGCCCTCCGGCACCGTGAGAACAAGAGAGAGGCGGGGCTGATGAGGTTGTGTAGTTATAGGTGTTCCTCGGCTCAGGGACTGTAGCTCAGTGGTAGAGCGCGCGGCTCATAACCGCTTGGTCGTTGGTCCGATCCCAACCAGTCCCACTCAGGCGACACAGCAAGGCAGCAGAAATACAATCATAGTAGTTTGAGTACCTCTAGGTAGGCAAGTTTGCCAACTGAAGCGGAACAGAAAGCGGGTATCGTATAGCGGCTATTATGAGTCCTTGCCAAGGACTAGATACGGGTTCGACTCCCGTTACTCGCTCAGTTTCAGAAAAGAGGCTTTCTTAGGCCTCTTTTTGTATTGACATAATTAATACTGTATGCTATTATGTCCAGTTCGCAACACGATTGCGATCAGGTTCCTCAACAAATACCTTTGGAGGTGAAACGTGACCAAGACTAAAGAATCAGCCGTTCTCCTGAGCGGAATTCTCGGGTTTATCATCCCGACGTATTTCGCTTGGACGGTATACCAACAGGGTCTGCCGCAGAATATCGCGACCTGGGGCATGACGCTCCTCCTTGATGTGCTCGGTCTGGTGTTGGCGTACCGTGCCGGTAACAAAAAGCCTTACTTGCAGCTTGGCTGGTGCTTTGCTGCGTTCTGTATCGTGCTCGCCATCACGCTCGGCAAAAACCCGTGGCAATGGGGTTGGGTGGAAACCGTGGCACTGGTGCTCGCTGGTATTGCCATCGTCCTCTGGCTCAATTGGAGTGCTGAGAAAGCGCTGTGGGCCTACATGGCAGCGGCGTGTCTCTCGACGGTCCCGCTCATGGTTGACTACTGGCATCGGCCACAGCCTGAGACGCTCTGGCTCTGGTACTGGACGATTGGCACCTGCTTCCTCGCTATCTACGGCGCCTCGAAGCGTGACTTCGCCAACACTTTTGTCCCCTGGGGCTGCATCATCCTCAATGTCATCATCGTTTGGCTCTGCCTGCGCTAGTCTCAATTAACTCGAAAGGAGTCTCGTATGAAGCTGGATCGATTCGAAAAGGGAGCGCTGACATTGCTTGTCGGTGTGTTGATCTTCATGGCTGCTGGCGTGACTCTTGAGTCCGCTAAGCTTACTCAAGCCTGGAGAGATGTCACGTACTGGGTGACGGTGTTTGGCGCCCTCGTCTTTCTCATCGGCTGGGGTATTCTGCTCCATGCCCCCATCCTGAAGGAAAACACTCAGCCGACCGAGTAACATCTCGGCCTAGGTCAATAAACAACAAGAGCCTGACCCGCTCTTTTTTCTTTTCCTCAATTACACCCTTTTGAAGTAAAAAGTTCTAACCGCGTGTACCAGCCAGCTCAAGGTAACAAAAACAGCCTTAAAAGGAGCTGTTTTTTTACTTGGGAAAAATGCCGTTTTAAGGGATTAAAAGTCAGTTGAGCATTTTGAGTAGTTGACATAAATAAATAAAAGTGCTATTATTTAAAGTTATCAATTATCAAGCTTGATAACTCGGCTCTCGTACGCGAGACCCTGACTAAGCTTCTAATGACAACTTATGCGTATTTGGGTGTTGGGAGTTCTCGTGAATATCCTGTTGATAACTCCAGTAGCTTCCGTACAAGCCCAAACTAAAATCCAAAACGAATATCAGACCGAGCTTTCTTCTGCCACCTATCATCTCCAAAGTGATCCTTTCTTGATCGAGTGGACACTGGGTATAAGACAAGGAGAGACAGAGGAAGATCAAGAAACAGAGCGTGTTTTGGCTCGTTGGAGAGAGAAGCAGGCGAATAAGTGGTTAGCGTTACCAAAAGACAAGTTTGTGGTGAATGCTTCAGCTTATACCGCAGCTGCCGATGAGTGTGGTAAGAGTGACGGTGTTACCTCTTCTGGTCTTCAGGTAGCAGAATATCGTACTCTCGCTTGCCCGCCATCATTCCCATTTGGAACGAAAATTTATATCGAAGGCGTGGGTGAGCGTCGTTGTGAAGATCGTGGTGGCTCTATCAAGGGAAATCATGTAGATATCTATATGAAGACTAAAAGAGAAGCCTTCGCGTTCGGACGTAAGAATTTAGAGGCATATGTGGTCGAATAGAGACCAATGAAGACGAAATATGTCTTGTTAAATTGAATCAAATAACAAGTCCGCCCATAAAGCGGACTTGTTATTTTTATTTGATTGACGCTTGTCTTTCCTTTCGGTACACTCAAAGCAGTCGGAAGGTCGGTCGCGTGGCCGAGTGGTTAGGCACGGGTCTGCAAAACCCTTCACTCCGGTTCAATTCCGGACGCGACCTCAGTGAGTGATATGGCATCGGTAGAGATTTTTGCTTGTTTTCGGGCCAGTGGTGAAATCGGTATACACGCGACACTTAAAATGTTGTGCCGAACAGGCGTGTGGGTTCGAGTCCCACCTGGCCCACCGTAATGTGACCTTTAGCAAGCTCCCTGGTTTATTTGTTTCGAAAACAAAT
>CAYRWQ010000008.1:24902-30575 GCA_964428075.1 uncultured Bdellovibrionales bacterium | reverse complement strand
GGAGGAGTGACCTGGAATTGCGTTACACCTACTAGTTGGCCGTTTTAAACAAATAACAATCAGAAAGATTCACTACAACAGTCTCTCTCGGAGAGACTGTTGTAGGTTTGTTTCATGTCTGTGTGTTAAATCGTAACACCTGTTCTTTATTCAATCATTCGATCGACAATGCCATAGGCTACCGCTTCCTCAGCGGCCATAAAGTAGTCTCGATCCGTATCGCGTTCGATTTTCACAAGTTTCTGACCCGTGTGTTTGGCCAGGATCTTGTTGAGTCGATCACGCGTCTTCAGAATGTGCCGCGCGTGGATATCAATCTCCGTCGCCTGTCCCTGGGTACCACCGAGTACCTGATGGATCATAACCTCGCTATTCGGGAGCACCATGCGTTTCCCTTTCTTACCAGAAGCGAGCAGTAATGCAGCTGCCGAAGCTGCCATGCCAACACAGATGGTCTGCACATCTGCTTTCACATACTGCATCGTGTCATAAATCGCGAGTGCTGACGTCACCGATCCGCCCGGACTATTAATATACATTTTGATGTCTTCTTTTGGATTTTGAGAATCAAGAAACAGGAGTTGAGCAATGACCGCGTTGGCCACACCATCATCAATCGGCGACCCGATAAACACGATACGATCCAAAAGTAAACGTGAATAAATATCATAGGCCCGCTCACCAAAACCAGTCTTTTCCACCACCATGGGTATCAGATAATTGTTTTGCATAGGAAATACGATTTACTCAATAAAAATCTCTGGATAAGGAACAGAGCTTTACCAATCTTCCTTGTAACCGAGAGGGGTTAGGAAACCAACTCAGCAAACTCCTATCCTACTGATTCGAGCATCTCAAAAACCCGCTCATTGAGAAGCCGGCTTCGCGTGGCTGCGTACAGACGTTCCAAATCAATGTCTTGTTTGGCGTCCTTGATCTGCTTGAAACGCACCAAGGTCTGGTTCATCGCCGCTTCGATTTCCTGTGTATCGACTTCCATGTGATTTTCTAAAGCAAGCTTTTCAAGAATCAACTCTGCCTGAATACGCTTTCTTGCCTGTTCATCCCATCCTCGTTTCAAATCATCAAGTGGTTTGCCGACACGTTCTAAGTACTGTTCCAGCGACATTCCAAGACGCTCAATCTGAGACTGAAATTCTGCCATCATACGTTGGAGTTGCTCCTCAACTAAAAGAATCGGCAATTCAGCCGATGACCGCTCAACCAGGGCATCTAAAAGCGCAGATCGACCTTCTTCTTTCAACAGATGACGCTTCTCCTCCAAAATCCCCTCAGCAAGTTTCGACTTGAAATCTTGCAGTGTCTCGAAAGATCCTAGACTTTTCGCAAAGGTATCATCGATCGCGGGTATCTGTCGTTCCTGTACCAAACGCATGCGAACCAAAAACTCAGCTGGTTTCCCCGCGAGGTGTTTCGCATGATACTCCGCAGGAAAAGAAAGAGTGAAGGTATTTTCTTCGCCAGCCCGCATACCAACAATCGCCTCTTCGAAACCCGGAATAAATGCGCCCTTCCCCAAAACCAGTGGGTGCTTATCGCTCTTTCCGCCTTCAATAATCACCCCATTCTGTCGTACTTCAAAATCAATCTCGACACTATCTTCTAATGCCGCCGCGCGATTGACCGTGATAAACTTGGCACGCATCACAGCGAGCCGTCTGAGTTCATCCTCAATTTCTTGTGGATCAACGACGAGAGTAGCGATCTTCGTAGCGTGTTTCACATTCGCAGCCTGAACCGCATCTTTCCAGTCCGCCAGAGTCACTTCCGGCATGATTGCGGTCACAATTGTAAAGCTGAGAGGCTGACCCTCTGCAACTCCATCGAGCTTCACGTCTGGTTTCCCAAGCGCATCGACTCGCTCCTGCTTAAGTGCTTTGGCATATGCCTTCGAAACCGCGTGTTCGGCTGCCTCGTGCAACACGGATTCTTTCCCATAACGCTTCTCGATGATATCCCGAGGCGCTTTGCCTGGACGGAATCCTTGTATCTTCGCCGCCTTCGCCACATGGGTAACTGCGTGATTAATTTCCCCACTCCACTCTTCCCAATCAAGCGTTATGTGGATAGATACACAAGACTCCGGTAGTTTTTTGATGCTTATATTCATACGCTCTCAACACTCATCAATCATTACTTCCCATATTTCTCCTGGTACATTTTCAGTCCTTTCTCCACCGTTGCAAGCGCAACAGGTGTATCACTCACACCGTTCACTACCACTTTCTTACCCGAATCTATCGTCTTATATGTCTCGAAGAAATGCTGAATTTCTTTTAAAGTATGTTTATTGATATCCTCAAGGTTCGTCACTTCATCAAAACGAGGATCACTCTTCGGCACAGCGATAATTTTATCATCTCCCTCGCCGCAATCAATCACGTGCATAACCGCAATTGGGCGCGCTTCAACGAGAATACCTGGCACGAGCGGGGATGTGGTAAGAAGCACCACATCAAGCGGGTCGTTATCTTCCCATAGACTCTGTGGGACGAAACCATAATCGAAAGGATAATCCTGCGAAGTCTTCATCGCTCGATCGAGTTTAATTAAACCGGTTTCCTTATCAATCTCGTATTTATTCTTCGATCCCTTCTCTATCTCAATAATCACGTTGACGACACTCGGAACATTTTTTCCGGCGGAAATATCATGCCAAAGGTTCATACGCGTAAAATTTTCTTGTTATCCATTTATTTTACCTCCTCTTCACCCACTTGGGCTTCACCGTACCGTTCTGCCAACTCATCTCTGTTATAAACGATCCTCAATGATCTCTTCTTGGTGATCCGCAGTACGAGAAACTAACGGCTCATCATTACCGGTCACATCAATTTTCCATCCAGTCAATTTGGCTGCCAAACGCACATTTTGTCCACGCTTCCCGATCGCGAGCGACAACTGATCCTGCGGTACTCTCACCAACGCGCGCCGCTCATTCTCAAAGAGCTCTACCGACATCACCTTGGCTGGAAGCATAGACGCAATAATGAATTGCTGCACATCGTCGTTCCACTCAATAATATCGATCTTTTCTCCACCTAATTCATCAATAACCGCTTGCACACGAGTACCCTTTTGTCCGACGCACGATCCAATGGGATCAACACCCTCTTCAGAAGTTGTCACAGCAATCTTCGTACGCGATCCCGCCTCACGAGCTACCGCCTTGATTTGTACCGTTCCGGTAAATATCTCTGGCACCTCAAGCGAAAAGAGGTGTCGAACCATTTCCGGATTTGAACGCGACAATAATAAACCGGGACCACGAGTATCTTCCTCGACCCGTACCAGAAACACTTTCAAATGCTGACCCACTCGATAGCGCTCGCCTTCCACTTGCTCGGACGGAAAAAGCACACCCGTTGATTTCCCTAAATCAACAAAAACATTGCGTCCCTCGATACGCTGGACTATGCCATTGACGATCTGTCCCTCCTTCTCCTTGTATTCTTCAAACATGGTTTCACGCTCGGCTTCACGAATCCGTTGAATCACCACTTGTTTCGCAGTCTGAGCGGCCACCCGACCAAATACCTCATGCGCCTCAAGCGGGAGTTCAAGATTCTCTCCCACCACTGCATCGTTCTTGACCAGACGAGCCTCCTCGAGGGTCAAATCACGCTCAGCATTATAGCGCGGTAAACGATCCTCATCAGACGCATCCGCGTGCTCATGTCGAGCTAATTCTTCTCCCCCCTCTTGAAGTTCTTCGTTCGTAACAAACTCACGCACCGTCTCATCAACCACTTCTTTCACCAAAAAATACGATGCCGTCTTCGTCACTTCATCAAATTTTGCCTTGATCACCTGACCTTTTTTCCCGTAGTCTTTCTTATACGCTGCAGCCAAAGCAGCCTCGACCACCTCAAGTACCCGTTCCCTTGAGAGACCCTTCTCATCAGCAATCTGCATCACCGCGCTTCCGAACTCACCGAGGCGTCCAGAGAGGCTTTCACTGGTGTCGACTCCATCTGTAATTTTGTGTACTGTCATAATCTCTATATTACTTTACAATTTACCAAATTTTCGTCTTGTCTTCTGTGGTGCCATTATATCCTATTCATGATACACCGAACCAAAAATAAGCCATAAAAATCAAAACGAGCCCCTGTCAAGAAAAAAAGCCCGCTCATGCGAACTCATACTCTCTCCTTAACATACAAGGGAATCATAGCAAAAATGTCCATACTCGTCAATATCGATATTGCCATAATATCTCTATCTCCCACCCTGTTCATCTCGTTCTGAAAACAATTAAGGAGATAAAGCCCGCCTGACCCCTCCCTGCCACTCAGGGATGCCCGCCGCTATACATTCAACCTGGCTGGCTCGACGAAGTAGACGCCGGTTCACCATCGGAACCACCGGAAAATGTAGGGAATTGTCAAGATCCTCAGCCAAACTCCAGAGATTTTCTTCACTCGTCATCCACTCGATATCATACGGTAAAAGCGAAAATGGCCGCGAAAAACTGACTAGTGTCTTGTCTCCATCCCGCAACAAAAAATATTCATTGAAATAGGAAAGAGCCAGCTCGCGTACCGTCCGATATACCGGATCCCGATACCGCAGCACCGCGTGATTCGTCTTGCTTAACGCGCCCCAATACCCATTTCGACGAAACAATGTTACCACATGCTCTTGATCCGTTTTTTTGGTTTTTAAATCAAGTAGTAACGGCTTCTCTCCATGTATATACAAGGCAAGTGCCGCCAAAAGAGCGCCTTCAATACAGTGTGCCTGATTTTCACGCAATACGACACGTGGCGAATGGCAGCTATCACCATTCTTTTCTTCATTCATCGGCAAAGCATCCAAAAAATCCTGAATTTTTCCTGGAGTCGAGAGTCGGGTGAGCAACTGAATTTCCTGGTCGGTCAAATCAAACATATCTGTTCGCTACTCTGTCAGAGATTGAGAAAACGACCACTATGCTACTCGTTCCTTCTGCATGAATGCCTGTAGGTCCTGCACCGAACTCATCATTTGAGCTGGAAAAATAATCGTCGAATTTTTTTCTATACTGATCTCTGCCATTGTCTGGAGATTACGGAGCTGCAACGCAATCGGATGCGCCGCGATAACATCAGCCGCATCAGCCAATTTTTGGCTGGATGCGAATTCTCCCTCTGCCGCAATGATCTTGGCACGCTTCTCACGCTCTGCCTCCGCCTGTTTAGCCATGGCACGCTGCATATTCTCTGGTAACTCGATATCTTTAATTTCCACAACCGATACCACCACTCCCCATGACTCCGTTCGCTCATCAAGGACTATCCGAATCTCCTTATTGATGGTATCACGCTCCGAAAGAATCTCATCAAGTTGAAAACGTCCAACGATATTCCGAACTGTTGTCTGAGAAATCTGATTGATAGCCACCCGCACATCTTCAATAGCCACAATACTCTTCACCGCATCTACCACGTGATAATACGCAACCGCAGAAATATCCACCGACACATTATCTTTCGTAATGATTTTCTGCGGTGGAACCGGAAGAGTCACAGTGCGCATATCCACCTTCTTCATCTGGTCAATTCCGAATGGCACAATAATATTTAAGCCTGGGGTCTTCGTCCCAACCAATTTTCCCAATCGAAACACGACACCAACCTCATACTGTTGCACGATACGCAAACCCGACAA
>CAYRWQ010000008.1:20500-24802 GCA_964428075.1 uncultured Bdellovibrionales bacterium | reverse complement strand
CTCGTCGAAACATCCAGTTTCCCATCAGCACCAATATTGACTGTCGCCCCCGGAGTAATAGTCTCAAGAGTGCCGTTATTGATGATGACGCTAAAATCATTGCCGCTCTTCACCGAGACATAGCCACCGCCACCCTCCACGGAAATCTTTTCCAATTGTACCGCCGTCGCACCGGTCACATCAAATCCGATGACATCCACACGGCCTTTTGCTGCCTTGATTTTCTGAGCGACTGCAATCGGATTCCCCCCACAAGTCTCCATGCCATCACTCACCAAGATAATACGGTTATCTTCTCCTACATGAGATGCCAAGATGGTGTTCGCCTTGTCCAGCGCCTTGGAAATCGGTGTCCATCCTTTGGCAGGAAGTGCGTTCACCTTTCCCTTGACCACTGCACTATTCACTGGGCCAAGATAGTACTGCTCATCAACCGTATCGCAGGAGATCTTCTTATCCGCCGTACTATTGCTCCCAACATGCCCATAGGCCAATAAGCTTAAATTCACATCCGATGCCAGTGTGTCGATGTACGCACCCACTGAACGCTTGGCGATATCGATTTTTTTCTCTCCATTCAATGTTTCATTCATACTGCCAGAAGCGTCGAAAACGACCACAATATTTTTCTTCATCTGACTTGGTTTGGTCGTATTCGTTGAAGTTGCCTCCTCGTTCATTCTCCCTCCTGTATCCACCTGACCTTCTCCGGTTTTCACGGAAACGTTACCATCCCCAGTCTTCACCTGCGTCTGCCCCATATCTATTGTCGTCGTATCTACATTTTGACCAGATGGCAAAGAACAACCACTTAATAATACCACCGAGGTTACCACAAACATACCAATTGCTTTTTGTCTCATACGCACAGGGACTTATCATCAATGATTACTGATATATAAAGATAGGGATATTATACCATACCAACAAAACAGTCACTCATCTCCTAGTTCATCAATTTGACTGAAATAAAGACTGACATCGCTAATCCATTTTTTCACACTCTCACGACTGTGCCCCGCACACGAAAAGCCACACTTCCATAAAATCATTTTCTCCGGCGTATCCAATTTTTCGGAATACACTAATTTCTCAATGCGTTTCGCTACCGTATCCACGGCATCCTTCCGACTGTTAAAGCAGGTATGTCCACCGGTTCCCATCAACCGACGTACTCCCCGATACCCCCAATAGTTAAAACAATCCTGGCCGTCGAGCACTGGTACGCGTTTGCCCCAATTACTCTCTTTTTTAGCGATACCGATGAGAAAAGCGGCTACCGTCCGATCCTTGGTAAAGATGTACGGCAACATCTCCTCAACCGGATAACCTTTCACCATCTCAGTGATCTTCGTCTGATATTCTTCCTCTGCTGCTTCGCCAAAATATTCAAGAAACACGTCGTCCCCTCCAGTAGCTCCAAAAACTTCTGTGGATGGCTCTGTCTGAGACAATACGGCACCTCCTGAAATATGCTCTGGTTCAGACTTGGCCGAAACACCCTGATCGAACAAAGAAAATGTCATGGCTGTCAAAAAAACCCCGAAAGCAACCCCACTCGCCAAAGAAATATATAAAGCCCGCCTTGGTGAAGTAAGAAAAAAATAATGAGACTCGCGCGCCCTCCCGGATAACAACATAAACAAACGACTTTTTTCACCACAAAATACCCGAACCTGAGTCAAGCTACAATAGAACCAAGAGCGTTTCGGCTTCAATGATGACTGATCACCACCCCCTGAATGTTCCGACGCATTCTGGCGTAGCACTACAGCTGAACCCTTCACTCCTTGAAGATCCAGAGCTAAACGCGCCTGAGGCGAGGATGCCTCTTGCGACTGTGAGCGCGAAAGACGTCGTACCCCATCTACGGTACTTGTACGCAGAACCCGTGTATATGTATTCATCTTTTGCATCATTGATTCAGTATTTGTATTGTATTTGTCTCTCAAGCCTAAGGCGTTGTATTGTGTCCGTCTTTCCGTTCAAATTCCTTCTTGACATCTGGTTCGCCTATGAAGCATGCGCCATCCGAAACTAGAAAAGGCACGCCAACATCCCGCAACGCAATCCCGCACTGTTGAGCGCGCCGACCCATCTCTTTCCGGTTGGCTGCATCGTTCCACACCTCTTTCCTTTCAAAAGAAACGCGAGTTTCAATCTGTTTGTCCCGTAAGAAAGCATCTACATTCGCACAGTGTGAACAGCCATCTCCCCAGTAAAACACCATACCGGCATCAGCCAAAGGAGACATTTCAGGCCCTTGTGCATCACGAATTCCCCACCAGACAATAGCTCCAAGTAATCCGGCTACCACCAAACCACCAAACACCCAGCGTCTTTCCATAGCTCTTTCCATCCATTTACGACATACCGTTTTAGTGTAGCACACTTTTGTGTAATCTCTGAAACCACGCATGCCACACGAGAAGACCACATCCAATTCCGAAAAACACGACGGAGAGTAATTGCCCCAACGAGAACACGCCCATCAGAAGTCCAATCTGCGCATCCGGCTCACGCCAATACTCCAACACGAATCGAATCATACCATATCCAACAAAAAAATATCCGGTCAATATACCTGACCAGTATGTTGATCTGCGCGATCGCCACCATAACACTAAGAACAGTAAACCACCCTCCCCCATCATTTCATACAATGGTGACGGATGTCTCAAAAACATATCGCCAGCCTGTGGAAAGTACATACCCCATACGGACTGGGTCACGCGTCCCCAGAGCTCACCGTTCAAAAAGTTTCCCAATCTCCCGAAGAGAATCCCGATCGGAAGTACTAAGATGAGCCGATCGAGCCAAAGGAGAAAAGAAGCTCGCTGCACACGAGTCCATATCCAAACCATAACCACCATGCCAAGTACCGCTCCATGAAAACTCAGTCCTGCTATCCCGATGAAATCCCCCGTCACGATATCAAAAGGCCAAAAGATAGATACCGGATGCAGCAAAAAATGCCCTGGGGCATACCAACATACATACCCGAGACGAGCCCCAAACAAGCTGCCACAGAGGGCGAAAAAAAACAACGACTCAAGTTGTGAGCAAGAGATTTCCCAGGACGAACGCTGCCGCAGAGACGCGAGATACCACCAAGTCATCAGTATTCCTACCAGAAAACAGAGCCCGTACCAGCGAATCGAAAAAAAACCGACAGAAAAAAAAATCGGATCAATGTGTCCAGGAAGCTGCTGCCACCACCCACTCATGCACCTGTCTTTGCTTCATTATACGACTTCAATTGACGATGAAACTCCTTCATATAAATTTCTGAAAGAGCCAAAAAGAGCGCGACGATAATCGGCCCAATGATAAACCCAAGTAGACCGAATAGTGACAGTCCACCAAGCGTAGCAAAAAAGACCAGAAGTGGATGCATATGTGTATCTTGGCCAACCAATTTGGGTCGGAGAATATTGTCAATCGTTGATATCACGCCCGCTCCAACGCCGAGAACAAAGAGTCCTTGCCAAATATTCCCGAGTAAAAGAAGAATAATACCGGCAGGAAACCATATAATACCCGATCCCACCATAGGAATAACTGAGAAGAACACCATGACCATCCCCCAAATCAGGGCCGATGGGACACCGGCGATCCAAAATACCAGACCACCAACGGTTCCTTGAATAACTCCGATGAACAATGTCCCCTTAATAGCTGCCCGACTAATTGAGACAAACCTCTTGATCAAAAGCTGGTCATGCTCGTCTCGGAGAGGACTCATTCTCATGAGATACCTGAGCGCACGTTCGCCATCTGTAAGAAAATAATACAAAGAGAAAAAAACCACGAAGATCCAGAAAAAGAAATGCGCAACTCCCTGATACGCAGCCTGAAGTAACCCAAGCGCGTTTTTACTCACTGCTCGAATGTCTTCCGAGAATGTTTCGGGATTAAGGATATTCGAGTGCAGAAAGTTACCGACGAAAGGTACTCTCCCAATACTTTCAAACAAATGCACAGAAACCGACTCCGCAGACTGTTTCGTTCCAATTGCGGTATACAGCGAGCTTACTTCGCTCATCGCGAAACTCAACGAAACGAAAACAGGAACCACGATAACCAAAGCCACCAAAAAACAGGTGAGTAGAGCACTCGTGGTCACGCTTCCATGGGTTTCCTTTAGGAGCCACTGATACGGATGCCGAAAAAACACCGCCAAAATAGAAGCGATGATGATAGCGGAGAAAAATGGAAGAAACAAAAACATCACTCCAATTCCCACTACCAAGAGAAACGCGAAGAAAAAATAAACATTGAAATGACGGAATTCCATAGTGC
>CAYRWQ010000008.1:0-20400 GCA_964428075.1 uncultured Bdellovibrionales bacterium | reverse complement strand
AATCGGACACGCCAAACATTTTGGACGAGCCGTACAGAGACTGCTTCCAAGATCCATCAGCGCGGCGTTCAATTCACTCGCTCGCAGAGCAAAACGCCCTTCAAGTTCGAAAATACGAGCTGATTTCTTACTCCCAAAAAAAAATCGCCCGATAACCCGTCGAAGATTCGTATCCCATGCCAAGGTATTCTGATCGTACGCAAAACTCGCGATCGCCGCCGCCGTATAGGGACCAATACCGGGCAATGCATCAAGCATCTCAATCGACATTGGGAATACTCCATTATGTTTTTCCATCACTATTCGTGCTGTTCGGAGCATATTCCGACCACGAGCATAATAACCGAGACCCTGATAGTATGGTAAAAAATCTTCCCACGATGTCTGAGCAAGCAACGCGACCGTTGGGAACCGCTGCACAAAACGCTCGTAATAACCGATAACCCGCACCACCTGTGTTTGTTGCAGCATGATCTCACTCACCCACACCTCATACGCAGTGATATCTTGTCTCCGCCACGGCAAATGATCACGGCCAACCTTCCGAAAAAAGTCTGCCAGTCTCTGCTCAAAAAATAAAATGGTGTCTTTCCGTAAGGACATAGGTACATTCATCATCCTACCCATACTTTCCACTTCGGTATCCTTCAGTATACACCGCCCTCGCCAATCTCCGCGTAACAATATCATGCCGCAATATACCCACTTCAAAAAATACTTCTCACCACACGTGAATCTTACGCACTATCTTCTTTTTTTCGATTTCGGAATCGGGAGAGCTGCTTCCGTAATCCGGATAAGCTCAGCAAGCCACTCACGATCCTCGATCCATTCCTCATCAATACGCATTGATGGTTTCGCACCTGAATAGGCAATACCTTCGGCGTATCGCTCGCCGGCAAACACTTTGCCAGCTTCCGTACTTTTCACGAACAAAGTATTATCACACACAAGCGCAATCACCTTATCACCACAGTACAATGCGTACTCGCCAAACATTTTTCGCGAGCGAATTTCCGGGATGGCCGAAAGTTGATCCTCGATATATTCGAGAGTTGATAGTGTGGTAGACATATACTTCAGTACACTACGGCACAGATGACTTCCATCGTGTCCTTATTCCGTCGTCGTGCCGTCGAAGGCCGGTTCATCGGCCTCTGCCTCAGCGCGCGTCGCTCGGACCGTGCCATCTTTATGATGTGGCGGCGCATAAATCGTATACAGCTTCAACGATTCAGTCCGTGACACATTGATAACATTGTGCCGCGCACCAGCCGGAACAATGACCGCGTCGCCGTCTGTCACCACGTATTCCGTATCATCGATACGCACCTTTCCTGTTCCGCTCTCGAAACGGAAAAACTGATCACCCTCGTCATGCACCTCCATGCCAATTTCCTCACCTGGCAAAAGCGACATCAGCACAAGTTGACAACCAAGAGCCGTATACAACACCTGACGAAAATTCGTATTCTCAGCCGTTAATTGCTCAATATCTACTTTGTATCCTTTTCTCATACTCGTCCGCATCAACTAATTACCTCACCTTCAGTATACACCTAGCAATCAAACTCCAACCATTCAGACTATCAAAATGGGCTTCTCTATAACTAAATTTCATATTATAAAAAAATCATTCAAGTCTCAGAACCGACTCCGCCTACCCACGGTTCGAAAACACCGATCGATATGCCATTGAAAGCAAAAGTGATGAGCACAGTTAAGAAGATCTCGCTCAGAAAATATTCCTTTCTTGAGTCAACATTATTCAGCGAAGAAAATATTCTACAAAATCACTCCTCCGCCAAGACAATAGCTATCGTCATAAAAAACGGCGTATTGACCAGGGGCTATGCCTTTTTCTGGCTCACTCAAACGAACCGTAGCCCGACCATTCTGGTGGAGCACGAAGCGTGCCGCGAGCAGCTTTTCGCCATGACGGATTTTAACTTTCACATTTCGCTGAGCCGGCTTCCTGACGAGCCAGTTGATTGTTGCGACTTCAAAAGTAGCGCGAAGCATGTCAGCACTCCGATAATAATTCGAAACAAAAATTTCATTCGTCTCCGGTCGCTTCTCGACCACATACCAAGGCCCGCCCGAAAGGCCAATCCCTCGTCGCTGTCCGATGGTGTAGTACCAAAACCCCGCATGCTCACCAATTTTTTTCCCAGTTTTCCAATCGAAAATATTACCCGTTTGTTTCCCCAGATGGTATTCCAAAAAACTATCAAAGGCAATTTTCCCGAGAAAACAGATCCCCTGGCTATCCTTACGCTGTGCATTCGGTAGCTGATATCGTTCTGCCAGAGTGCGTACGGCCGACTTGTGCAAATGTCCAATCGGAAAACAAGCATGCGCCACCCTGTCCTGAGAAAGTTGCGAGAGAAAATATGTCTGATCCTTAAGGTGGTCGGGAGACATTTTCAGCCAGGTTTTCCCATCACGCACTTCGGTTTGGGCATAGTGTCCGGTCGCAATTTTCTCGAAATCTTTCCCGAACCTCTCAAAAAACCCACCGAACTTGATGCGTGAGTTGCACAGTATATCGGGATTCGGAGTACGCCCCGCCTTGACCCCATCCAGAGTCGCGGCCACCACACGCTCCCAATATTCCTTCTGAAACGAAACAACCTCGAGTGGAACGCCCGCCGCTTCGCACACCGCTCGCACATACGCGATGTCTTCCTCCCACGGGCACTCACCCAAAAAAGCCAGCTCATCTTCAAGCCAGATTTTCATATAGAACGCTCTGACATCATGCCCTGCCTCTTTGAGAAGACGCAAAGCTACCGAGCTATCCACCCCACCAGAAATAAGCATCGCCACGCGCATAAAAATATTCTTTTCTCAATCACGCTCCAGCCAAAATACCGATCACTCAATTCATTCTGTTCGATACGCATTTCCACAATGGTCGGATGCGCGGTTCCTGTGTTATGCCGTAGAATCGTCACAGTGACTACCCTGTTTCAAATAGTACACGTCTCTCCAAACATCTTCTCACAAAGATGCTGACTTCCTACTCTCACTCATTTCACGGAAAAAATCAATACGTCGAACGTAAAGCGTTCACAATGACTATCACGTCGATGACTTCCTGTAAGACCGCGCCATACACCGGCGGGATGAATCCCAAAAAGGCGAAAATCATTCCAACCAGTGAGAGTCCGATGCCAATAATAATACTCTGGCGTGCGACCTGGTAAGAACGACGTCCGATATGCACCACATCACGAATTTTCCAAGCATCTCGACCAAGTATCGCCACATCAGCCGCCTCGATCGAGGCGCTGTTCTCAGTGCCTGAGAATACGATACCCACATCAGCCAGTGCGAGCGCCGGAGCATCATTGGTTCCATCACCCACCATGCCGACGAGCTTGCCCGCCTGTTGCTCACGAACAACCAATGTAGACTTCTTATCCGGCGCGCACTCCGCATATACCGGAATATTAAAATGCCCGAAAAGCCGATAGGCATTCGCACGCTTATCTCCAGTCAAAATACCGAGTGAATATCCACGGGTACGAAAATACTCAAACAACTTACCAACATCCTCCTTGAGGGTATCGTCGAAAAAAAACCTCGCAATAGGCATCTCTTCACATGTCAATTCTGAGATAATCCCACCGTCTGGATTCAGCGTAGCTGATTTTCCAATACCGTATCGTTTTCCATCAAAGATACCCGAGATACCTTGGCCGAGTTTTTCCTCGACATGCTCCATGTCTAACATTGACCCACCACGAATTTCATTCATCCGAACCAGTGTCTGTGCAATCGGATGGAGCGAACTCCATTCGAGTGCTGCTGCCAACTCAAGCGTCTGTTTTTCGGTGAAAGATGATTGCAACACCTCAATACGTGTAAGAGTGGGTTCGCCGAGGGTCAAAGTTCCCGTCTTATCAAAAAAAAGTGTTTTGGTTTTAGCCAACGCTTCAAGAACGATCGGACTCTTGATAATGATACCATTGCGCGCTGCTCGCGAGAGTCCGCCCAAAAAAGAAACTGGAGCCGCGATCAAAAGCGGACACGGAGTCGCGATAACGAGCACTGCTAAAAATCGTTCCCAATCCCGAAAAAGAAACAAAGCGCCGAATGCAAATGCAAGCGTCACGAGAGTAAATATCCAATTCGATTGCTCCGCCAAACGAACCAGAGGTGATTGTTGTCGTTTCCCTTCCTCCACGAGGGTCAAGATTTTCCGATAACTCGAATGCTCGAATGTACCATATGCTTCAAGCGAAATCGCTGCACCAAGATTCGTGCAACCGCTCTTCACATATTGTCCTAACCGATACTCGACCGGCTCCATTTCTCCGGTGAGAGATGACTGATCAAGCAATGCAGATTCAGAAACAAGAGTAGCATCGAGCGGAATCATCTCGTGCGTTCGTACGAAAAAGGTATCTCCCGGTTGCACGGACTGTATTGGCATCGCAACGACACCATTCTTCGTCTCTACTCGCATTTCCTTGGGAAATCTCTCAAACAAGCCCTTCAGGGTTTTTTCTGCACGATGCGTCCCAAACGATTCAAGAGCAGCGCTCACAGACACCATCAGTGCAAGCACTGCCCCAGACAACCACTCACCGAAAAATGATGCAGTGAGTAAAGCAAGGAAGGCGATATAATCGAGATTCCACTTCCCCTCTCGGATCCGTTGCCACGATTCGAAACAGAGTATCCCTATTCCTATGCCGATCGATGCTATCAGAAAAAATTGCGGGAAATAAAAAAATGAAAAAACGATACACGAAAAAATCGTAAATGGGAACCAAAACTCCTGATTCATGCGTACCAAAAGCCAGAAAGACATATACCATTTTCGATTATCAGGAAACGTCTTGCCTCTTATTCGACGTACCCGTCAGTCGAATATCAATACGCTCACTCCCATATTTCCTTTCAAGAAATCGTCGTTCATCTTCCTTGACACGTCGCATAAGAACCGTGATTTCCGCTTCTTCATGTTTAACTTGTCGAATCAGCCAGAACAGTGCCACGCCGAACAATACCAAAATGAATAACGCCACTCCGAACAGGGAGAGTGTCGGAACTCCAAGCCCTCCAACCTGATTCCGTAATGTTTCCCAGCGCGTATCCAGTGCTTGACCATTTGACTGCAACACGAGACAACGTGCCCGGTATGACGCTACGTATTTCTCCAAAGAAAAAAAATCATTCGCTGCCTCAGTCTCTCGAAAGAATCCATCCGCCGTCTGACAATGCTTTTCATGCACGGCGTCGATCCCTCGCGTAAAAGCTGTAAAAATTTCATGGTGATTAAGGGTCAGACCGATTTTCGTTGCCTCATCCACAATGAGCGAGGTCGGGAGTGCAAACGCAAAACCATCTCCCGATGCGCGCTCTAACTCCCCAGTCTGAAACGTAATCAAACCGACCACCTCTCCGTGATCATTGAAAAGCGGTCCTCCACTCGATCCTTGAGAAACTTTCGCATCAGTTTGATAGATAGGAAAATCCTTCTGAGCCGCCGCTTTAATAGCACTCACCACCCCCTGAGTGAAAGTCGCCTCAAGCGGACTCCTGGTATTCAACTCAGCAGTCCCCGGAAAACCAAAAATATAAGCGGTGCTCCCAACAGATAATGTCTCACTGGAGGTAATCGGAAGAGCCGGCAGGTGATCAAGATCGATCTTGATCAAGGCGACATCTCGATCGTTCTCCAAGAAATTTTCATCAAGACTCTCCACGGTGGCCGGAAAAGCCTCCTGCACCAAATCCACCACTTTCTCCTTGTCCGATCGCGGATTCAGCACGAATACATCGGTATGGAGTTCAAAACGACTATTGTCAATCACCGTCTGAACCACGCGTCTCATGAAACTCTCGGCTTCATCTGATTCCAAAAATGCCTGTGTCTCTGTTTCACTCAAAAAAAGCGCATTTTGATAAAAAGCCGCAAGAGCTGATTCAGCCGCCATGCGCTGTTTAATAGTAGTTTGTGAAACGAGATGGGCATTGGTCGCGATATATCCATCAGGATGAACGATGACTCCGCTTCCAGAAATATGCTCGTCCACTTCTACCATCCCAACCCCACCAACCATATCAGGCACTGCGATGAGACCGCGCTTGATATCTATAACCACCGGAGTAATCTCTGCCTTTCCGAACGTATGTGTCACAATACGCGCCACCGATGGCTTGGTGATATGCGCCAATTCCGGGGGTGTATACGGAGCGGCTGCACGAACCGAAAACGGCATTCCGGAAACACCAAACACAAGGAGAAAAAGAAAAAAACGAGACATGAAATATATATTGGTTTTCTGCACTATTTTCGATTATAGCAAATAAAAACAAGAAAGATACAGGGACAGGGAAAACAGGGGTGTATCTCAACGAGAGGATCGCGCTATCCCCATCCAAACAGTGTGAAAATATATATCTCAACCCAACATAAAGAATATTGACTTATTGCGTATTTTATGCCACCATTTAATGAATTCTTTAAGCGAACACCACTATGCTGACCTCTCTCTTAACCCGAGTGCGAGCACTCTTCGATCGCTCGCCTTTTGTACTGTTCTTTTCAGCTCTCGCATTCCTCTTTGCTATAATCGTCATCGCGGGGATATATCGTCAACCGGAAAAAGAAATCGATACCGCGACAGAAGAAGCTAAGGTCGTCGAGCGCTTTGTGGTAGGTACCAACACCATCACTGCCACCGCGTCAGCTCTGGTAAAAAAAGAAACGCTGCAACCAATCGTTGCTCTCACCTCTGGAACCGTGGAGAGTGTCTCTGTACGTCCAGGCAGTCGAATCAGTGCCGGGGTTCCGCTCCTCCGCCTCAGTGCAGACTACGGGACAAACCGCGCTACACTTGAAACAACGCTCGCGGAAAGAAACCAGCGTTTCACACTTGACATGACCAAACTCGACCGAAAAATCCTGACACTTGAAAAGAAAAAGGCCAGGAACGATAGCTCTGCAAGCGACACCGAAACAGAGATTGCGCTCAAGCAACTCAAACGACAACGAGCCACGCTCAATGAATCCCTCTCAACCGGAGAAATCGGGGTTGATATTGCGCGTGCCAGCGCTGCTGTTTGGGAACCACGCAGCACCGTTTCGGGAACTATCGAATACCTCGCCGTACAAACCGGTGATTTCGTCACACCGGGAACCCTACTTGCGATGCTCCGTACCGAAAAAGGTGCCACGACACTTGATACGTTCATCGATCCCATGCTGGCTCGTGCTTTCGACATGACACTCCCCTCCCATCTCATCTTTGACACAGAAGCAACATCACTGAAAGTCATTCCTTCGTTCTTCTCAACACATGAGACTCAGAACGGTCTGTTCCATATCCGATACTTTCTCTCTCAAGATCAGGCAACTGCAGTAGCGGACAATACCCGTGTCGCCATTTCTCTGCCACTCCGCAGTAAGGATACTGATGGGCATACACTCGTGCCCCTTGATGCTTTGTTTATTCATACCGATCATGCATCGATCTTTATCGAGAACGACGGCAAAGCCTACGAGAAGACCGTTGTAGTAAAGGAAATTTTTAGTAATGCCGCCATCCTTGATGAAACCCTCCCGACTGACACCTCGGTTCTCATCAACCGGACACTGGTCGCTGGAGAAACCATCACGTTTGCCAACTAATTGTCTCGTATCCGCTATGTCTTCATCTCCGACATCCATCTCACCATCCTCTCCTCAAGACGGAATCGCCCGTTACTTTTCACGTATCCGGGTCGTTTTTCTCATCACGCTCATTCTGTTCGGAGCCGGGTCCGCGAGTTATTTCAATCTTACTAAGGAACTCAATCCGAATATTCAAATTCCGATCGTTTTCATCACGACTGTTCTTCCGGGAACTGATCCGGAAGATATGGAACAACTCGTCACTATTCCCCTCGAAGATGCGCTCGAGAATCTGTCCGATGTCACCAAGACGACCTCCACTTCCCAAGAAAACGTCTCTCACATAACACTCGAGTTCACATCAGGAACCGATCCCGACCAAGCGAAAAGCAATGTTCAAACCGCTCTTGAGAGCGTAACCGCTCTTCCTAAAAATGCCGAAAAACCAAATATTCAGGTTCTTGATTTTCAAAATCAGCCTTCGCTCATTCTGGCGGTCACCAGTCGAAACGGCGAGCAGGCCTCTCTCGAACACTTCGCTGACACCCTCAAAGAAACGATCAAAGATTTGCCCGGAGTCGAACGAGTAAACCTTGGGTATCGGAATAGCGCCATTACACACATCGCGTTAACGCCAGAGTTCGTCGATACCTATCACCTCTCCATTCCCGGACTCGGATCAAATATCGAAAGTGCACTCAACAATCATCCATCTGGATCACTCCAAACCGAAAATACCAAGTATACTCTCGGTATCGAAAAACTCGCCGATTCGATTGAGGACCTCCGGTCGCTCCCCATCTCTTTCGGGGACACTATCATGCCCCTCGGATCGGTTGCGAAGATCACAGAACGAGCGCCCCTCGGAAGTACTGAAGCATTCTTTGCTGACCACAATACATCACCAGTTCCTACGATACTGCTCTCAGCCTTCAAAAGCGATGCGGCTGATACGAGAACGACCGTCGATTCCATACTCGCGACCTCTCAATATCTCTCTGAACGCGAGGGAGGCCACATCACGGTCACCGCGCTTTTCGACGGCGGGCAGGAGATCAGTAAAAGTTTTGATCAACTCTTCAACGATTTCCTCATGACCTTTTTGTTAGTTTTTCTGGTACTACTCATCTTCTTCGGATTCCGCCAGTCTATTATCGCCGCTCTCGCCATTCCAATTACGTTTCTTGGCACTTTCCTCGTCATGCAAATGAGCGGTCTTTCTATCAATTTCATCTCGCTGTTTTCACTCCTGCTCGCACTCGGTATTCTGGTGGATAATACCATCGTCATCGTCTCAGCTGTCGCGAGCCGACGTCGAATATACGCCGACGAAGACCCAATGCAAAATGCGCTCCATGTATTCGCTGACTATCGAATTGTCATCCTCACGACGACTATAACCACCATTTGGGCTTTTCTACCACTCCTCCTTGCCTCCGGCATCATTGGAGAATTCATCAAGCCGATTCCTATAGTTGTTTCAACCGCCCTCGCTCTCTCAGCCATCATCGCGCTCTTCATCATTCTCCCATTCATGGCCGCGCTCCTCGCCGGGAACATTCCGCTCCGTGTCAAAATACTCGAAAAAATACTGATGGCTATCATTGGCATCATGATTCTCTTTTTTGTCACCAATGGCAGTGTATTTTTCTCGCCTCTGTTCCTCGCTAGTCTCGCTTCGCTCCTGATTATCACATTTACTTTGCCAGTGGTCTTACGTCGTCTCAAGACACTACCAGTCGTCACTGCAGGAATTGCGCGAATCACGAGATTCCATTCGCGTCTCAACCTCGATCGAATAGCTACCCGCTATCACATGTTCATCAAAAATATTCTTGTTTCGAAAAACCTGCGACGACGCACATTCGCCATGCTCATCATCTTCTCGCTCTTTTCTTATGCACTGGTTCCAACCGGATATGTCGTCAATGAATTCTTCCCAGAAGATGATCAATCAATAGTCTATATCCGTCTTAAACTCCCAGTCGGAACCTCTCTCGAAAAAAGCCGACTGCAAACCATCGATTTTGCCGAGAAAATCCGACATGAAACACTCGCTCGTTTCGTAGTCGCAGAAATCGGCGCTAAACCGCCAACCGACAATAGCCCCTCAAGTCCCGATGTCAACGAAATACTCTTCACCCTGATCCTTCCAGACAAAAAAGAACGTGATGAAACCTCTGGCGCCCTCGTCGAACGGCTGAATCGCGATTACGCATCTGCCGATATGGGTGAGATTTCCGCTACCCAAATTTCTGGAGGACCGCCTGCCGGAAGCGATATCACACTCAAGCTACTCGGACCAGATCTCGCGACACTCGACACCATCGCTAGAACAATCAGAACCCATCTCGATGAAACAGCATCCGTAACGAATATCTCTTCTTCCCTCTCAGTCAAAGGAAAAATGGTCTTTGTTCCCGAAACGGATGCGCTCGCTCACTTTGGTGTTTCAACCGATGCATTGGCTCTCGCACTGCGCACACTTGGCAACGGATTTACCGCCAAAAACGATGCGCGTTTTGAAGACAAAAAAATGGATGTCACTATCACTCTCACGGATGACATGCGGGGTGCCTCCATCTCCGATCCTGATCGGATCTTCGTAAATGGAACAAACGGTACTGTTCCGATACGGAACCTCGGACAGTTCATCCTTAAGGAAAATCCGGCCAGCATCGACCGGGAGGATGGCAAAAGAGTCATCTCAGTCACTGCCGATGTCGCACCCGGATCTAGTGTATCAACCGAGAGCAAGAAATTGGAAACATTCGCTCGAAACAACGTATCATTTCCCGACGGATACGCCTTTCAAACCGGAGGGGTAAATGAAGAAAATACCAAATCCGTTCGCTCGATCCTCCTCGCTATGCTCCTTTCTGCCGCACTCATCTTTGCCACCATGGTGATGCAATTCAACTCATTCCGCAAAGCGATCATCGTACTCCTCGTCATCCCACTCGCAGTCTCAGGTGTATTCATCATCTTCGCGCTCTTCGGTATCCCACTCTCCTTTCCGTCACTCATCGGCGTGCTGGCACTTTTCGGAATCGTAGTGAACAACTCCATCATCATGGTAGACAAGATCAACAAAAATATGGAACAGATGTCGGATCTCGATGAAGCTATCGCTTCAGGAGCGGCGAGTCGTCTCGAGCCAATTCTCCTAACCGCTCTCACAACCATTATCGGACTGATCCCGATCACTCTCGCTGATCCGATCTGGCAAGGCCTGGGAGGTGCTATCATCGCCGGACTCACCTTCTCCGGTATCGCCAAACTCTTCTTTATCCCCGTCATCTACAAAAGCTGGTTTCAGAAATAACCAGAGGCTGACACTCCGCTCCAATGATCTAGTACCTGATACATTGCATGTAAACGGAAAAAATAAAACTGGTCTCACCAGTTTTATGATAGAAAACAATACTATACGAAGTATTCTACAGATGGGACTCGTGCAAGATACGAAGCCCCTGCTTCTCGCGTTATCCTGCCCTCACTGATCAGCGAATCGACTGAGTGCTCAAAGGTCATCATACCCTCGCTCGCAGACATAGTCAGAGTATTATCTAGCTGGGCCACATCACCATTTCTGATGGCATTTTTGACTGCGTAGTTAGCTACCAACATCTCAAAGATGGCAATCCGCCCTCCATCGACCGAACGAATCAACCGTTGATTCAAAATCCCCAACAAGGCATCTGCCATCTGATTGAGTGCCATATCTCGCTCGTCTGAACCGAACATACGGGATATCCGATAGAGGGTCTGCGCTGCATTGGTCGCGTGTAAAGTCGAAAGAACCAGATGGCCGGTGGCGACGAGACTAAACACAGCATGAGCGGTTTCGCGATCACGAATTTCACCCACCACAATGACATCTGGATCCTGACGCATCGCGGCACGCAATGAACTCTCAAACGAGAGTGTATCGGTGTTCAATTCACGCTGAGAAACCATGCAGCTCTTGCTCTCAAAGACATGTTCGATCGGATCCTCGAGCGTTAAAATATGATCGCAACGGGTTCGATTCATTTCCTCAATCATTGCGGCAAGTGTTGTCGTTTTTCCATGCCCAGTCGGACCACAAATAAGAATCAGACCTTGACGAGCCTGAATCAAACTCTTCAATTTTTTCGGAGTACCGATAGCATCCAGTGTCGGGATGAAGGTATTAATACGACGCATGGAAACAGAGAGATGCCCATTCTTGTAATATGCATTACAACGATAGTGCTCTCCGCTTTCATGAAAGAATGAGAAATCCAGCTCCCGCGTTTTCTCAAGTTTCCGACGATCTTCCTCTCTGGAAATCAAACTGAATATAATTTCCTCTGTCACAGGAGAAGCAGCCGGGGCAAAATGGAGAAACTCCAGTGTTCCATTAATGCGTAAAGCGATCTTACCTTGACCAGAGAAATGAATGTCTGAGGCCTGCCTCTCACAAGCCTCGAGAAGTACTTCCTCGAATGCCGTCCGATCAAAAGAACGGGTGGTTGGGGAAGCAACCTGGCGAGCACGTTTCACTCGCTGAGGTTTCTCCGCAGAAATATCCTGAGTGTTCAGTTCAAGAGCGTCCAAGCTAGCTCGCAATGACATCTGTTTCATATACTCCGTCGTGATAGATTGACTATGCCCTCTCGCCGAAGTCTGTATCCCAATCTGATCTGCCAACTTCGGCATATCGAAATAATGGTTAAAGTCCGATTGTTTCATATTTCCGGATATATGTCAATGCTCGCCAGAACCCAGGTGAAATCAGAAACGGAGCTCATTCGTCCAGGCTCGTTCGATGTTGACTGATGTTTCACACAGAAAAAGAACTCAAAAATGAAGCATCCAAAAAAAATAATGACGCTCCTATGAGTCACACTCATTGACATGAATACGATTTCGTGCCATATTCCATTGGAGCTCTTCTGGAGCATTTTGTTTCTGAACAGGAAAAAAGTATGCCTACAAACCTTACCCCACAAAATGACTTCTTTCCGGTCCGACTCAATCGTTACCTGGCAAGACATGGCGTAGCCACGCGACGTGAAGCCGATGCGCTGATTGAGGCCGGACGCATTCTTGTCAACGGACACCAGGCACTACTCGGTATGAAGGTTTCAGAAACCGATCAGGTCACACTCAAAAATGCCCAACCGCGCCATCATACATATCTCGCCTACTACAAGCCACGGGGCATTATCACTCATTCTCCTCAAGGAAAACGCGAGTATTCCATTGCCGATGTCACGAAAAAATCTGACTTATTCCCTATTGGCCGACTCGATAAAAACTCAGAGGGTCTGATAATTCTTACCAACGATGGACGTATCACCGAACGCTTGTTGCATCCACGTTTCGCTCATGAGAAGGAATACGAGGTCACAGTTCAGGAAACCGTCGATGTCACCAAGCTGCCTCATCTTGAAGAGGGCGTCCTAGAAGCAGGGGAATTACTCAAAGCCAAGTCTGTCCGAATCACTGGTAAAAACACGCTTACGGTTATTCTGACCGAAGGAAAAAAACATCAGATCCGCCGCATGCTTTCAAAAATAAACCTCACTGTCATCGCACTCAAACGCATACGCATTATGCAAGTATATCTCGGTGCTCTGAACCCCGGCCAGTCACGTCCCATCTCAGGCCCAGCCCGAGCAGCATTCTTAGCAGAACTTAATCTCCAATAATATACTCCGCCTCATAATGGCGCATGCAGATCGCCTGTATCACTGCACTGCTGATGTGCTTGCACTGGTCAAGGATTTTGTAAAACAGCCACCCAAAAAAGGTGGCTGTTTTTTCATCAAGACCAGAAAAAAGAGGCGGACTATTTCTTCTTACCGCTATCTTTCTTCGCCTCTTCGTTCACCGGAGATTCTTTGACCACTCCAGAAACCTTGGTCACGTCCATTTCAGCCTTCACGTCCAGAGCGGCAATATCTGCTGCGGTGCGCGGTGGTTCGACTAATGCTAATACCGTATCCACCTCAGTCAAAACCTCAATCGCATCCCCGAGTGAGAGATCGCCTACCTGAATTCGATCATCAAATGACACCAATCTGGAAATATCTACCCGAATAGAATGCGGCAAGTTCTGAGGCAAGCACTTAATAGCAACGGTTTCCAGCGTCTTCACAAAAATACCCCCCAACTCTCGCACGGCTGGTGCTTCGCCAAAGAACTCAAGCGGAACATCCGCCTCCAATTCCTCATCCATGCGCACCTGATACAGATCAACATGCGAAATACGATTTGAAAGTGGATCAAGCTGTACATCATGAACCAACACATTCAAGGCGGCCCCCTTGCCGGTGGCAAGTGAAAAAATAGTACTCTCACCTACCGTCCGAAAAACATTCCCGAAAGCCATCGCGTCAATCCAATACATCTGCGACTCAATCCCATGTCCATACAACACTGCAGGAATCAGACCCATCTTGCGGGAACGCCGCAAATCCTTTCCTGCCATTTCACGAACTGTAACCGAGAGAGAAAGCGTTGCAGACATAAGAATTGTTCTCAAAAAAATTATTCAAACACTCAATAACATGCTACCCGATAAGCTCCTCGACCCCACCCCGATACTGTCGAAAAAATTGATGCGCCGCGATAACATGATCAGACGAAACCGGTTCAGCAGCAAACAATCGCCTCACCTCCGACTGATCAAGGTCGGTCAAAGCACCAAGGCTCACTATACCAAATGGCGTCAAGGATATCGAGAGCAATGTTTTACCACCACAATACTCACAAGTCAAGTGGAGCATGGTCCGTTTCTCTTCTTCGGCCACCGGAAACATACGCAACCCGCGACGATGTTTCTTATTACACACTGAACAGCGCGCAAGTGGCTCTAATTGTTCCAAAGGAAGTGGCATAACCAAAAACACTCAAAGAGCAACAAGAGTACTCCAACTTTATCACTCCAAAACAGTTCCGTCAACCCAGCAAGAGACACTCATCGTGTTTCAATTGTCTACCCATGATATGCTCCACGCAGACAACAGATTGAGTCTGCCGCCCTTATACGTCCAGATTTTTTACACTCTTCGCATGAGCCTGAATGAAACGGCGACGTGGCTCGACCTCACTCCCCATGAGCACGTCAAACAACCGGTCGGCTTCTTCAGCATCCTCAATCATCACCTGAAGCATCAGACGACTATCTGGATTCATGGTCGTGTCCCAGAGCTGTTCGGGATTCATTTCACCAAGACCCTTGTAGCGTTGTATCACTATACCCGAACCGGTCGCTTCACCGTCAGGACCAGTGGCCTGAGCAGTCGCATCTTTGTCAGATGCATCGGCCGAGACCACCTTTGTTTTTCCCCGAGCCTCCCCGCGCTTCGTGGCTTTATCGAGAGCTGTTTTTTTCATATCTTCCATAACGCGTTCCTTTTCTTCATCGGTATACACGTAGCGGATATCCTTCCCTTTCTGCAGACGATACAGAGGCGGTTGAGCAATATAGATATATCCGCCACGAACCAACTCCTCAAAGTAGCGATAAAAGAAAGTAAGAAGTAACGTCCGAATATGTGATCCATCAACATCAGCATCGGCCATGATGATTACTTTGTGATAACGGAGACGTGACAGGTCAAACGTTTCTCCGATACCTGTTCCGAGAGCGATGATGATTGGTTTCAATGTATCCGATTTGACCACCTTGTCGAGAGTGGTCTTCTCAACATTCACCAGCTTCCCGCGCAGTGGTAAAATAGCCTGAAACTGACGATTACGCCCCTGTTTAGCCGATCCGCCAGCCGAGTCGCCCTCAACGATATACACCTCTGACTTCGAAGCATCCCTCGTAGTACAATCAGCAAGTTTGCCCGGCAACGTCATTCCCTCAAGAGCGCCTTTGCGAATCACTGCATCTTTCGCGGCTCGCGCTGCGATACGAGCACGTACGGTCAAGAGACACTTCTCAATCATGACTTTCGCATCTGCCGGGTGCGTTTCCAGAAAATCATTCAGGCCTTCCGTGACTACCTGCTGCACAACACCACGGACTTCGCTGTTGTTGAGCTTGTCCTTAGTCTGCCCTTCGAACTGTGGATTGCGCAACTTCACCGAAATGACCGCTGTCAATCCCTCTTTCAAATCATCAGCCGTGAATGCGCCTTCTTTTTCCCGGATGAGGTTATTCTTTTTTGCATAATCGTTAAATGAACGCGTTAATGCCATTTTAAAACCAGTAACATGTGTTCCGCCGCCAAGGTTGACGATGTTATTGGCAAAGGCAAACAGGTGTTCTTTAAAACCATTCGTGAACTGAAGTGAGACTTCGACGTTGATATCATCTATTGTTTTTTCGACATAAAAAGGGGTCGTATTCTTCACGTCTTTATTCCGATTCAGGAACTTTACGAAAGAAACAATGCCTGAGTCAAAATAAAAAGCATGCCGACGTACCTGATACTCCTGAGCAGGATCAATCGCTGCGCGCCAGTCTTCCACGTGTATACGAATGCCCTTGGTCAAAAACGCCTGATAACGAACATAGTCCAAAATCTTCGACCAACTATATTCTATTTCTGGGAAAATCTCTGGATCCGCCTGAAAAGCCACAGTGGTACCAGTTCGCTCAGACTTCCCGATTGCCTTCACATCGGCACGCGGTTTACCACGATCATATTCTTGTCGCCAAATCTTTCCCTGCCGTTCCACTGTGACGCGCGTCACGGCTGACAACGCATTAACTACCGACACACCGACACCATGCAATCCACCAGAGATTTTATACCCATCACCATCAAATTTTCCCCCCGCATGTAACACGGTAAGCACGGTCTCGAGTGCCGACTTTTTCGTCTGAGCGTGCATATCCACTGGAATACCCCGACCATTATCGGAAATTTCCACCCAGTAATCAGGTAAGAGCCGCACAACAATCTCCGTACAATGTCCGGCCATCGCCTCATCGATCGAGTTGTTCACAACTTCCCAGACAAGATGATGCAATCCGTCCAACGAAGTCCCACCAATATACATGCCCGGACGCTTACGCACCGGATCAAGTCCTTCAAGCACCTGAATGGATTTCGCACCATAATTGGAGACGGTATTTTTTTCTGCCATACATTTCTGTAGTATAGAATCGAAACATTAAGAAACAGCGTGCCATTTACGCAGCGTAAGTTCCAGCAAAAGAAAGAAAGCGAGACCAAGACCGACCGTCCACCACTCAAGCATGTGAGAGTATCGAAAGAACATCATGATTACCAGAGTACTCCCCACAAGCACCGATTGTTCAATCAGACGCCAGCGAAACCCGATCACACCCGCCTCACCAATGAACCGACGATACAGTATCAAGAAAAGCCACGACGCAGCGCCCGAGAGCACCAGCCAACTCGATCCAAAAAAGAGCCAAGGCGCCCACCACTTCCCTTCCGGATCAACCAACAACACGAGACTCACCCACCCGATCAGTGACGTTAGGAAAAAAAAACGAACGCACCAAGCGAATGTGTGGAACGACATACTCATCTGTTTTAAAGCCTTTCTTCACCTATTTTAGTCTCTTTCAATAAAAAAAGCAACCTCAAAAAAACGAGAAATCGCTCAAAAAAACATGCCGCACAAAGCTTCAAACAGGCTTGTAGTATCGGGCATGCTCCGCAACCATACTCAGAGGACGAGAAAACTGCGCTGAAGTCCACCAAGACAGGATGACCAGGAGAGTAAAAAATAGGAGTCACTACGCTCGAGAAACATATGCTCCCTTCTCGGTATTCACGATAATCGAATCTCCAGCTTTGACAAACAAAGGTGTCGTGATCTGTAAGCCAGTCTCCAATGTCACCATCTTATCTCCACCCGAGGCAGTATCACCCCGAATACCCGGTGGAGCATCGATAACCTTCAGTGTTACTTTAACCGGAATTTCAATATTGATTGGCATATCATTCCAGGTCAACAGTGTCACTTCGACCCCCTCAACCAAATACTGAGCAAAGTCGCCCATCACCTCTGCCGAAAGCGAGAATTGATCGTAGCCTGATAGATCCATAAAAATGAATCCGTCATTTTCCTGATAGAGATACTGGGCTTTCGACTTACCCATTTCCGCCTCCTCAACCTTGTCCGCGCCCTGAAATGTTTGATCGACCGTCGCACCCGTCAGAAGATTCTTTAATTTGGTACGCAGGACAGCACCCGCCCGACCCATCTTAGAATGTTGATAATCAAGTACCACATGCGGTTCTCCGTTAAACAGGATGCGCTTGCCAGTCTTGATTTCATTTAAATTCAACATATATGGAAAATGCTAACGATATGATGAGCGGCTACGCGACACTATTCCACTCTGCTTTCTGCAGGAATGAGCTACTTCACTACATACGGCACCAAAGCCATAAAACGAGCTCTCTTGATTGCCTGAGCAAGACAGCGTTGCTGCTTCGCAGACAAACCATGTTTTTTTGGCGGGTATATCTTCCCCTGCGAATTCATAAATTTTCGTAAAAAATACGCATCCTTATAATCGATAAGGGCGAGTTTCTTCAATTGCTTGGTTTCCAACGTCATAAATGTATCTCAATTCAGTGATTTAAAAGTATTCCCCCGTGTACATGATATCAAGTTTAAAATGGAACATCTTCAATATGGATTTCTTTCTCATCATCCAGATTGATAGTCGGGATATCCTCTTCCATCGGTGCCGCATTACGCGAAGCCTGAGGTGTTCTTTGTGCTGATGACGCTGCGCTCCGTCCTGTAGCAGACGGTGTCGATGCGCCTCCCTGTCCCATACCTTGAGATCGAGATCCCAACTGCATATTCTCACCGATAATCTCCGTTACCTTACGCTCCTGACCAGCCTTATCGGTGTATGCCCGACTTTGCAGTCGTCCTTCCACAAAACACTCCTGGCCCTTGGTAAGATACTGCCCCGCAACCTCCGCCAACCTTCCCCATAGTACCACGGTGTGAAATTCGGTCTTTTCCTGTTTCTGGCCAGCCTTATCGGTCCAGTAGTTATTCGTTGCCATTCCGAGTGTAGCAACCGATTGTCCTGTCGGGGTTGTCCTCATATCTGGATCCCGAGTCAGACGACCAACGAGTATAACTTTGTTGACATTCATAGATTTTCTTTTTTACGAATCTCAGAAAGAATCCCGCCCGCATTATATACCCAGTGACTCCAATTGTTGATCGATTTCCTTTTCCGTTACCTCCTTCTCCACAGGAGCCGGCTTTGGTTGGACGACTGGTGTGTCGCGTACCACGCGCACTGTCCGCTGACGTTCACCCCGCCCAAGCTTCTTATCGGTAGTCTGACGCTCTTCACGCTCAATGACTTTGAGCTCGGGCAACTCATCAGCACGTAAAACGAGAAATCTGAGTACGTCCTTCGAAAGCATCAAACCTCGCTCAATGCTCACAAGCGGATGCACTTCATCCGCACCGCGCTCAATTTCATCACGATCCGGCAAGGTGAATCGGCGCGCGATGTATGTCCCACGAACCTCACCCTTGATCTCATATGCTAATTTACGCGCCTCCTCCGTCACAATCGGCAGAAGAACACCGCCAAAATCCGTTACCAGTTTTTCAACCGTCTCACGAATCTGAGGTAATTCCGCCTCCTTCTTTTCCCCGACCAAATAGAACAACTCATATTCCAGAGCCATACCGTTTTCCTTAGATAAATAAAACTTCTGAGTGATACACAAAAAAACCCGTCAACAAAAAAAGCCTCAAAACGGAGTGTTGTGGCCCCTAATCCTCCTACAGTGAAGGCGGGAACCGCATCGGACTTTCTCAATTGTCACAAAATAGTAGCACGCGATACAAGAAAAAGCAAGAGCCCACTACTGACTCTGATGAAATCAGAATTATGAGCTCTTCATCTGCCCTCCTTGGCTGTAATGTTTTCGTGCCACACGGACACGAGCCATTTCTTTCTGAAGCGCGGCGGCGACACGGGCATATTCCTCGTCATCGATATGCACGCGTTCAGCCATCAAAGCCTGCGCCCGCTTTTGTGCTTCTTCGGCTCGGGCAAGATCGATATCCACTGCCCGTTCGGCTGTATCCGCCAGGACCACGAGCGTATCATCATGAAACTCAACAAATCCCCCCGAAGTTGCCAAGAGTGTTTCTTCGCCGTTCATCTCGTGGCGCAAAAGAATCTCTCCAGCCTGAAGCGAACCGATATAGGGCATATGATCCGGAAGCAGCGTGACTTCTCCGCCTTCGATAGGCAAGGTTGCCTGATAGACCTCCTCTTCGGAAACCGTCTTCTCAGGAGTAACGATTTTAAATTTGATGGGCATAATCGTTGTATTCCTATTTTCTCCCCTCCGCGATCACTTCCTCGATATTCCCTTTCATATAGAAAGCCTGTTCAGGAATATCATCAAGCTCACCCGAAAGTATCTTCTCGAAACCACTGATCGTCTCTTCCAACTTCACGTATTTCCCTGAAGCACCGGTAAATTGCTCCGCAACAAAAAATGGCTGCGAAAGATACTTTTGTATTTTACGGGCACGAACCACCGAAAGTTTGTCTTCTTCAGTCAACTCTTCCATACCGAGAATGGCAATGATGTCTTGCAAATCCTTGTAACGCTGAAGCACACGCTGTACGTTCCGTGCCACCGCATAGTGTCGCTCTCCGAGAATCTGTGGATCAAGGATAGTCGAACTCGAATCGAGCGGATCAACTGCTGGGTAGATACCAAGCTCAGACAAGGCACGTGAAAGTACGACTGTCGAATCGAGATGGCCAAACGTCGTCGCTGGTGCCGGATCGGTCAGGTCGTCTG
>CAYRWQ010000007.1:27467-31070 GCA_964428075.1 uncultured Bdellovibrionales bacterium | reverse complement strand
CACCGGTTTGGTGCATAAATGATGCGTTTGGCATCTGGTAGTCTGAGTCTGGTACATTATTTCCTATCATCCTAGAGTATGTCATTGAAAGTTGGAATCGTCGGGCTTCCGAATGTCGGGAAATCCACATTGTTTAAGGCGTTGACGAAAAAGCCGGTCGATATCAATAATTATCCTTTTTGTACTATTGAGCCAAATATCGGTATCGTCGAGGTTCCAGATGAGCGACTCGTTCGACTCGCCCAACTTTCGCAGAGTAAGAAGGTGGTTCCAGGGGTTGTCGAGTTTGTTGATATCGCTGGACTGGTGAAAGGAGCGAGTGAGGGGGCAGGGCTGGGCAATAAGTTTCTGGCCACTATTCGTGAAGTGGATGCGATTGTGGAAGTTGTGCGGGCTTTTGAGAACGATCAAATTATTCATGTTCATAACCGGATTGAGCCAGAGGATGATATCGCTACCATTAATACAGAACTCATTCTGGCTGATCTTGAGACACTCGCGAAACGTAAAATCAAAACCGCAAAAGAGGTGCGTGGAGGAGACAAAGATGCGCCGCTCGAACTCAAATTGATTGCGCGATTAGAACAGGCATTATCAGAGGGTACGCTCGCCCATCAGATACTTCTTGGACTTACCGATGAGAAAGAACGGCGGATAATGCGTGACCTGCATCTGCTCACTGCTAAACCGTTTTTGTATGTCTATAATGTTTCTGATACGTATCAGACGCTGCCTCCGGCGCTTGAGGAACGACCGCATGTGAAGCTTGATATTAAGATCGAAGAGGAATTGTTGGAGATGTCAGAGGCAGAGATGATAGAGATGGAGATTACTTCGCATCTGGATGAACTCATTCGTAAGGCGTACTCATTACTTGGCTTGATGACGTATTTTACCACCGGTCCGGAAGAAACGCGGGCATGGACGGTGCGACAGGGTTCAACCGCGCCGCAAGCTGGCGCGGCTATTCACGGGGATTTTCAAGAGAAGTTCATTCGGGCTGAGGTGATCCATTGGGACGCGCTTCTGGTGGCTGGTTCTTGGAGCGCGGCACGTGATCAGGGTATACTGCGTATCGAGGGGAAGGACGCCATTATTTTGGATGGCGATGTCGTAGTATTTCGGATTTAAACACCTTGGTATTTTTGGGAGATACTGATGCCTGAATCAAGATGCTGTTTTGAATGAGAGGTGTATCTGTGGCACTTGCGTGATTCTCGTGTATATTTGTAGTATGGTGGGTTGGTTGTGGTTTGAGTTTGATGCGTTTTTTTATGTATTGATTTTTTTTGTGGAGAAAATAAAAGCATAGCAATGTCATGGTGCAATAAAACTCTCGGGTTCCTGTTCGGCTGTTTAGGGAAAAGGATTACCATTATTTCGTTGGAAGCTTTCTCTTCTGAGTTTTGTGTTCCTATTTCTCGGGACGGCAGCCGGGATGTATCTGATTCTTTCTGGAGCAATCAAGACAATTTTCGCTTCCGATACCGCCAGCACGTGGGATTTTTCGGTGGCAGGGAACTATACCTTATCTGCTGCCGGAGACATCGAGGTATCTGGGAATACGGCGCGGCTTAAGGTGTGGAATTATACGCCGGATGTCAATACTGCGGCACTCTACCATTTGGACGAGTCCTTGGGGAGTGGTACGGCGACTGATAGTGCGACAAGCGCCAACCACGCGACGGTGACCAGCAGCACTTTTGGTGCTGCCAAATTTAATAATGGTCTCACGCTGAATAGCAGCACTTCATTTGTATCGGCACCGGATACATCTGCGACATCTCTCACTGGATCGTTTACGATTGAAGCGTGGACGAAATTCAGTTCGGGGTTTTCGGCTACGACGGACCGAAACAATCAGGGTATTCTCGATAAGGGGGTGTATCAGATGTACTACGATCATCAGACTGGCAAGGTGGTGTTTGAAATAACACCCAATGCGGCAAATTCGTGGGAGCAGGTTGCTGGGCCGGATCTTTTGAATAGTACCGGTATCTCAACAAATCGGGAGACGAAACAGAGTTGGGATAATCGATCTAAAAATTTCATGTGGCGGCAGGTAGTGGTGGGAAGTGATATTTATGTTGCCTTGGGGAGCACTACTTCTGGCCCAGTGGTGACTGGCGATGCGGAAGTGTGGAAGTGTACGGATTGTTCGACAGCACCGGTGTGGTCAAAAATCGGTGGTGATGGTGTCAATTCGAGTTGGATCGATGGGGTATATGAAGATACATCCGCACTCACCACCGATGGGACGAATATCTATGCTGGGCTGGGCAATACTCCGGGCGGTGAAGGAGAAGTATGGCGTTTTAATGGAACGAGTTGGACGCAGATCGGTGGTGATGGACTCAATTCTTCGTGGACTGTTGGTAGTTATGAGCGGGTGACGACCATGGTAGCCAGTGGGACGACGATATATGCAGGTCTTGGTTTGTCAGCAGGAGATGCTGAGATATGGAAATGCGTGAGTTGTGATGGAGGAAGTCCGACTTGGTCAAAAGTGGGTGGTGATGGATCAGGCGCGGCCGGGCAATCATGGTCAACAAGTACATATGAAGACGTGACGGCACTCACTCTGGTGGGTACGATTCTCGCGGTTGGTCTTGGGACCAGTGCTGGTGATGGTGAGCTGTGGACTTGTGATACGGCTGGTACCTGTAGTGTGACTGCCGGTTGGACAAAACGCGGTGGTGATGCGACGGGATCTGGTGGACAATCGTGGGATAATACTATCGAGGAGGTTCGCTCGATCACCTCCAGTGGCACGGTGGTTTTTGTGGGTCTTGGTAACACGGTGAGCAGTGGCGTACACGGAGATGCTGAAGTGTGGTCGTGCGATCTTGCAGCGACTTGTACGACGACGGCCGGTTGGACCAAAGTGGGTGGAGATGGGCTGAATTCGGGATGGGCTGACATGACGTATGAACGTGCGTGGTCGCTTTTGGCGAGTGGAACGACGGTATATGCGGGTTTGGGAGATACGATTGGTGGTGATGCGGAGGTGTGGAAATGTGCGAGTTGCACGACGACGCCGGCGTGGTCTAAACTTGGCGGTGATGGAACCGGAGTGCCTCCGCAAAGCTGGGGAAATCAGTCTAGTGCCAGTTTTGGTTATGCCTCGAGTTTGTCATTGATTTGGAACAATCTTTTTGTTGGCGCATCAACCAGTAGTGGTAACGCTGAAACGGAACTGTGGCGTTGTGATACGAGTGGGACGTGTAGCGATACGCTCGGTTGGACGCGTGTTGGTGGGAGATATCTGAATGGGAGCTGGGGTATATTGAATCTCGCCAGTGTCGAATCTATGGTGACGGTCGGTAATAAACTGTATGCTGGGACGGCATATAATGGTAATGCGTTGGTTTGGGAATACAATGGGACCAGTTGGACGAGAATTGGCGGGCAAGGATTGAACGGTTCGTGGGCTTATGGCCATCCATCGGTATCTACGGTAACCTATCGCTCGGTTACTTCTATGACAGGATATAATGGGACACTGGTAGTCGGTCTTGGTGGAAGTTCGAATGGGGACGCGGAGGTGTGGTCATGGAACGGGACGATATGGACCAAAATTGGTGGTGATGGGACTGGCGCGGG
>CAYRWQ010000007.1:22822-27367 GCA_964428075.1 uncultured Bdellovibrionales bacterium | reverse complement strand
GGTCATGGAACGGGACGATATGGACCAAAATTGGTGGTGATGGGACTGGCGCGGGTGGGCAGAGTTGGGCCAACTCAGTGTTCGAAGCGATATGGAGCCTGACGACTCGTGGGACAAGTCTCTATGTAGGTCTCGGAACGAGTACCTTGGATGCAGAGGTTTGGAGTTGTAATACAGGCGCGACGTGCACACAGACGGCTGGCTGGACGAAATTGGGTGGTGATGGAGTGAATTCGAGTTGGAACACGAGTTATGAAGAAGTGACAGCGCTCTCGTGGTACCGGAATGAGTTGTATGCTGGTCTTGGAGCGAGCACCGGTGATGCCGAGCTTTGGAAATGGAATGGAGCTAGTTGGGGTGGAGTGGCAATCGCGGGTGATGGTCTGAACGGGAGTTGGGCGAATGATACATATGAACGTGTTGAGTCCCTGGTGTCTTTTAATGGTGATTTGATGATAGTGGGCACTGGTGATAGTACGGGTCATGGTGAAGTATGGAAATATGATACCGCTACTTGGACCCGCATTGGAGGCGCAAATCTAAATGATGGCTGGACGGGTGTTATGGAGCGAATACCGGCTCTTGCGGTGTACCAGGGAAAGTTATATGCCGGGACAGGTGCGACCGCAAATAGTGATGCTACGATATGGGCCTATGGGGGCAATGTGAGGCTTCAGTCGATCGCGACGAGTCAAGATACGTCCTGGCATCACTTGGCGGTGACATACAACGGAAGTACGCTCAAAATGTATATTGATGGTGTGGAATTAGCGAGTCAGGCGACAAGTGCGGTACTGTCAGATACGATACACCCCCTTGTTTTGGGAGGATTGGCCGGGGTGCAGTATGTCGGTGGGGCGTCGGCGCGATTGAATGGGCAAATTGATGAAGTGAGGGTGAGTAATATCGTTCGATCATCTTTTCATCTGACGCAGTATCCGACTGTTCGGGCGACGGTGCAACCAAGCACGGCTGTGCATACGTCGGGGATATTTTCATGGGACACTTTGACTCCGAGCGAAACATTGAATGGAGGCACAATCACGTACCGTATTTCTGGTGATGGCGGGGCAACATGGGGTGGTATTGGAACGGGAGCGCCTGGGCTACCTCGGTCGATGTGACACAAGCTTCGACTGGGGCGACTATCAGTACGAATTTATCGACGTTTCCAGTGACAACCGGTGGATTCTTATGGCAGGCGATTTTTTTTGGGTGATGGTACACAGAGGGTGACCTTGAATTCAGTAGTTCTAGATGCTACTTCAGACTTGGTGGCTCCGGTGGCGCCTTCATCGGTCACCGTGCTTGATCAATTGGGTGGTGTAATTCCATTAACGACGGATACTTGGTACACTCACGCGGCGCCCTCTTTTAGTTGGAGTGGGGCGAGTGATGCTGCGTCTGGATTGGCTGGATACTATGTCTATTTTGGAACCGATAGTACCGCGGATCCAGAGACTGCCCCGGGGAGTTTTCAGGTGGGTACTACGTATACAGCAGGGGCTTTGGTGAGTGGTTCGACCTACTATCTCCGTGTTTAAGGCGAAAGACAATGCGCAGAATAAGAGCGCCATTTATGCCGCGTTTATCTACAAGTTTGATACGGTTGGACCGAATAATCCTGGCTCCGTTGCCGCGAGTCCGGCGGTGTATTCATCGACGAATGATTATACGTTTTTGTGGATGCCCGGGACAGATACGAGCTCTGGTATTGCCGGGTATCAGTATCAGGTAGGAGCCAGTATCAACCCTGCAAGTTGGTCGACAACCGTTCCTGGTACTTCACTGAATCTTCCTGGTGCTGCGTATACACCTGGCGAAAATATTTTGTATCTTCGTACTATAGACAATGCGGGAAACTTGAGTGCCGGCGTGATACAGGTGAGTTATTATTATGTCGGAAATGGTCCAAGCGCACCTCGTTTCCTGTCGGCAAGTCCGTCGACCAGCACGACAAATAGTTTTATATTCGATTGGGAACCACCAGAAGTGTATTCTTCCGATCCGGCAGACAATCCATCCGAACTCACGTATTGTTATACAGTCAACTCGCTACCAACGGAGGATAATTGCACCTTTACAGCACCGGGCGTTACCACGATCGGACCGAATTCGTTTGCTACTCAAGTAGGTATTAATACATTTTATGTCGTTGCAAAGAATGGTGAGGATGTCGGTGGAGTAGTGAGTTATGGGAATACCGCGAGTATTTTTTTCATTGCGAATACCGCGGCACCGGGGATCCCGACTAATGTCGAGATCGCGGATGTTTCTGTGAAAAACACATCATCATGGAAATTAGCTGTTTCATGGGAAGCACCGACAGATATCGGGTCGGGAGTGGACGAATATGAGATTTATCGGTCAACAAATAATTCAAATTTCACAAAAGTTGCTTCGACAAGTGGGATTGCCTATGTGGATACAGGGTTGGATCAACAGGTATACTATTTTAAGGTACGAGCTTGTGATAATGTTCATAATTGTGGGGCTTTCAGCACGGCGGTGAGTATGCTCCCAACTGGGCGTTTCACCTCACCCGCAGAGCTTTCGGCGGATCCCAAAGTACTAGATATCACCACGAAAAATGCGACGATCTCATGGAGTACGAATCGTACATCGGATACCAAGGTTCAGTATGGGAAAAGCGCGCGTTCATATTTGAATGAGGAACCGAGTAACTCGGATCAAGTGACTGAACATATTATCTCGCTTTCCAATCTTTCACCGGGAACGAAATATTTTTACAAGGCTAAATGGACGGATGAGGATGGGAATACGGGTACTTCGAACGAAGATTCTTTTGAGACTGCTCCAGCACCGACCGTCACTGATCCGAAGATAAAAAGTATTGGGTTGACGAGCGTTGTGCTTGAGTTTACCGTGCAAGATGCGAGCAAGGCGAGGATTTATTATGGAACGACCACCACCTTTGGATCGGTCAAGGAAATCGCTACTTCGATCAACGAGACTACGTATAATGCGACTCTTGATAACCTTACTGATGGGACAAAGTATTATTATAAGATTAATACTTTGGATACGGAAGAAGAGGAATATGATGGCAGTACGCTTTCTTTTGAGACCCTACCGCGTCCTAAGATTTCTCAGGTGCGTCTTCAGCAAGTGCGTGGGACGGCTCAGACGGTTATGTTGATTACGTGGGAAACGAATACGGAGACGAGTTCCATTGTTACTTTTTATCCTGAAGGTGCTCCCACAGAAGCACGTGATGAAGTGAATATTCGTCTTCAAAAAGGTGAACACAAAATTTTGATTAAGGATTTACAGGCGCAAACCAGTTATTCATTGATTGTGAAGGGTCGTGATAAGGCGGGAAATGAAGCGGTATCGGAGATACAAAAATTTACCACGGCCACTGATACTCGTCCGCCTCAGGTTCTTGATGTGAATGTCGAAGGGACAGTGACGACAAAAGGAAGTGGCGCCGACCAGCAATCCGAAGCGCAGGTAGTCGTTTCATGGAATACGGATGAGGCAGCGACGAGTCAGGTGGAATATGGTGAAGGTACTGGGACGAGTTATGCGCAGAAGACGCAGGAAGATTCCTCGTGGGTGTCAAATCATACTGTGGTGATTTCTGGTCTTTCGCCATCAAGAGTGTATCATTTGCGTATTGTATCGAAAGATAAGGCTAATAACGAGGGGTATTCGATTGACATTGTGACTATTACTCCGAAGGCGACGGCCAGCGCTCTTGATTTGGTGGTGACGAGTCTCTGTTCCATTTTTGGCACTTGATATACTCTGTGTACGCCGACGATACAACCAATTCAACAAATCCAACCGCAGGTACAGGTTTCGAGTACTCCTGTATTACCCGAACAGGTTGTTTCATCGAAACCACAGGTTTCGAATGCACTGGGAACGGTGTCAGGAACGGGGAATGCAAAGGATGCGAAAGAGGCCGTTATCCAGATTGATGGGGTTGTAAAAGCTTTCGATATTCGACTACAAACTATTCTCGTACTGAAAGATATCCGGTTTTCAATCTCGAGAGAAGATTTTTTGGTTATTTTTGGTCCATCAGGGTGCGGGAAATCAACGCTTTTGCATGTGCTTCTTGGTCTTGAACCGCCGACGAAGGGCAAGGTGATTTTTTTTGGAAAAGACCTGTATGCTGGAACTTCCGAAGATGACCGAGCACAATTTCGCAAAGAACATATTGGTACTGTGTACCAGCAGGCCAACTGGATCAAGTCACTTTCGGTGCTTGAAAATGTCGCGTTTCCGCTCATGCTTGTCGGAGAGAATAAACTGACGAGTTTGGAACGAGCTTTTGAGTCTTTGCGGTTGCTAAAAATGGACCATTGGGCTGACTACTCACCATCAGAACTTTCAGGTGGTCAGCAGCAACGAGCCGCGCTCGCTCGCGCGATGATTACGCAGCCGGACGTAATTTTCGCTGATGGGATTGGCAAGACGATTGTAATGGTCACGCATGATATGGAATATATCAAGTATGTTAAGTCAGCGGTGAACTTGCGCGATGGTCGTCTGGAACACGTGTACCGTCAGGAA
>CAYRWQ010000007.1:0-22722 GCA_964428075.1 uncultured Bdellovibrionales bacterium | reverse complement strand
TAAGTCAGCGGTGAACTTGCGCGATGGTCGTCTGGAACACGTGTACCGTCAGGAAGAAATGTCGTTGCTTGTTGACGCGTATACATTCAAACATAAAGGCAATAATGTGGAGTCTCTCTAACGGTATGACAGATAATCCTTCGGTTACCAATGGCATGCCCACTGTCTCACTGCAGAGACAGGGGATATGGGGGCGATTTCTTTTTTTCTTGGGCGCTATTCGACTTTTCTTTCGAGACACGCTTGCCCGGATATTCGGGTTTACGTTTCTTATTCTGGTGTACATCATCACGAAGGTATTATTTCGTATCTGGAACTTTAAATCATTATTTCATAAAACGGCAGATGATGAGACACAGCATTCTACGCCGACCGAAATTCTTTTTTCACGCTTCGCTGGGAAAATATTGCATCGCTTCAGTAGATCGGCTGGGAAAAGTATTGATAAGATTAGCCTTATTGAGATTTCACTTCGCAATATGAAGGTCAAGAAAACTCGAACTATTATCACAGTTGGTGGCATGGCGATTGGCATTGCCTCCATTGTGTTTTTGGTGTCACTGGGGTATGGCTTAGAGCGTTTGGTGACGACACGCGTGGCGAAACTCGAAGAAATGCAACAGGCAGATGTCTCGCCACAAGCAGGAAGTCGACTGAAGATTACTGATAAAACTATTGCTGATTTTCAGGTGATACCTGATGTGGAGTCCGTGCTTCCGCAGATTGCCGCGGTTGGCAGGGTTAACTATCAAAGTTCTGTTTCGGATATGGCGGCATATGGTGTTACCTCACAGTATTTGGTACGCTCGGCCATACAACCGGTCGCGGGGAGGGTATTTGAAAGTGACGATATTATCGTCTCATCGTCTTCGGATGAGCCTGATAATGTTGATCTCAACCTCCAGGTGAAAGCGCAGCGTGGCAGTGTTATTTCTGATTTGGTTTTTTCTGCGAAGAGTGTCAACTGGGTGCGTTTGCGTGAGGAGCCAGATCCAGATGCGCGCGTGATTGGATATGTGCGTATCGGTCCGGAAGAACAGATTGGTCTTGGAGTATGGGGAGGATCTTATCTATCCGCCCATGATGCGGCTTGTCATGCTGCTATTTCGCCTTCAGGGGAGAAATTGGGCCAATGGATTACGGGAGAATATCCAATTTATTCTGATGAGAAGTGCTCTGAAACGAATCCGGATTGTATACTGGGGACGTACTTGCTGAAACGAGAAAATGAGGAACCGAGTGTGTCGAAGGGGTATTTCGTCATGGCGGACGATTGACTTGAAACCCGCCTGATCACGAGCGATGAAAAGAATTGGATACTTGAAGAGCGAAATGGCGGTTTAGCTCTCAATATCAGCACTTCTGGTGATGGGTGGGTTCAAGTGAGCGGTTTGGACGATCAGGCCGCTCGGGAGGCAGAAAAGATTGAGAAAGTCGCGCTTTCAAAAGATATGATCCGAGAGGTGGTGGTGAGCCGGGCCATGATTCGTATTCTTAATATTCCTGAATCGGAAGCTGTTGGGAAGGAATTGAGCGTCTCATATGTTATTACCGGTAATCTTTTGAATGATACGCAACGCAAGATCGAATCAATCCCAATCGACTTTACGATTGTGGGTATAGTGCCTGAGGATAAGATTCCGATTTTTTATGTTCCTTTCTCTACGCTTCGTTCTTTGGGTGTGGAGAATTATTCTCAAATCAAGCTGGTTGCGGCAAGTCGAGAGTTGTTACCAGCGGTACGGAATCACATTCATGCTATGGGGTACGCAACAAATTCAGTCGCGGATACAGTCGATCAAATTAAGGTATTCTTTGCGAGACTTCGCTTGATCTTAGGTCTGCTTGGTATGGCCGCCCTTGGTGTCGCGGCGCTTGGCATGTTTAATACTCTTACTGTATCGCTTTTGGAGCGTACGCGTGAGGTGGGTCTCATGAAGGCGATTGGTATGAAATCTGAGGAAGTACAGGAACTTTTCTTAACCGAATCAATGGTTATGGCTTCTTTTGGTGGCGTGCTTGGACTGTTACTTGGTATTTTGGCCGGAAAGAGTATCGGGGTTTTGCTCTCATTCTTTTCTTATTTTCATGGGATTGGCTTTATCGATGTCTCTTTCGTACCTGCTTCATTTATTTTTGCTATTCTGATCTTTTCCTGGTTTGTGGGCATTGTTACGGGTATTTATCCGGCTCGTCGAGCGACGACTATTTCGGCTCTCAATGCCCTTCGATATGAGTAGATAAGAGGTAATAAAAAGCGTATGCAAGTAAAGAGTATCATGACGACCAATATCATTTCAGTGAAGAGTATTATGCCTGCACACACTGTGTTTGGACTGATCGCGCAGCATCGAGTTCATGCCGTTCCGGTGATGGACGAGGCATATGAACTTGTCGGCATTATTGCAGAGGGCGATTTTTTTTACGGACAGATCGCTGCCACTTCGGTGGCGAATTATCTTTCGGTCAAGGAGAAATCAGGATTTAAGCGGTTGTTCGGTGGGGGAAATGAAAAACGTCGGGAGGACATGACAGCTCAGGATATTATGACAACCCCCTGTCTCACTATTAGTCAGGAGGCGGATATGCTTGAGGCGGCCAAGATGATGGTTGAGAAAAATATCAGCACACTTCCGGTTCTGAATGAACACGGAACCTTGGTGGGTGTTGTGACTATGTATGATGTACTTAAGGCTATGATTAGCCAATAATACGATAGTGATATGTTGGTGAAGGGCGCGGAGCTTGTGGCCTTTACTAGGCTGTACTGAGTTTTTTTGTGGCTTGACAGGGAAAGAATTAGCAGTCTATAATAAGGAGTGCTAGTTTTGTAAATTGGGTAATTTCGTCTGATGGTTCGGATATTTCTCACTCTGCGTTCTTGAAGAAAACGGATACGAAATACGGATCGATTCAGACATACAAGTTATATGGCGAAACAAATCGCTTATAGCGCGGTGGCGCGACGCAGTATGAAGGTTGGTATTGATAAGGTTGCAGATGCAGTCAAGGTAACTCTCGGGCCGAAGGGGCGAAACGTTATTCTCTCAAAGAGTTATGGCGGGCCGATGATTACGAATGATGGAGTGACGATCGCTAAGGATATAGAATTGAAGGACAATTTTGAGAACCTTGGGGCGTCTCTGATCAAGCAAGTAGCGGAGAAAACCAATGATATCGCCGGTGATGGTACAACGACCTCGACGGTTATCATGCAGGCTTTGGCTCGTGAGGGATTAAAGTTCGTCGAAACCGGTATTAATCCGGTCGGTATTCGCCGTGGTATGGAGGCTGCTAAGGATGCCGTTATTGTTGCTCTTCAAAAAGGTTCACAGCCGATTCGAGATAAGAAATCGATTACTCAGGTAGCGACGATTTCAGCAGAATCACTTGAAATGGGAGAGATGATTGCCGGAGTGATGGAGGCGGTTGGGAAGGACGGTGTTGTGACAACAGAGCAGTCGCAGACATTGGGACTCTCCAGCGAGATTGTTGAGGGCATGAATTTTGACAAAGGGTATATATCGCAGTATTTCATGACCAATGCCGAATCTCAGACGTCTGAGATCAGCAATCCATACATTTTAATCACTGACAAGAAAATTTCCGCTATCGCGGATATTGTTCCGGTGCTTGAAAAACTGGCGAAATTAGGGAAGAAGGATATTGTCATTGTGGCAGAAGATGTGGACGGTGAGGCTCTGGCCACTTTAGTGGTGAATAAGTTGCGTGGCGTGCTGAATGTTTTGGCTGTGAAAGCACCGGATTTTGGTGAGGGACGCAAAGCGGTTTTGCAGGATATCGCATTGCTGACTGGTGGTCAGGTGGTTTCTGAAGATAAAGGAATGAAGCTTGAATCGACTGAGATTACGATGCTTGGTCAGGCGCAAAAGGTCATTGCGTCGAAAGATGATACAACTGTGGTCGGAGGAAAAGGCAAGAAAAAGGATATTGAGACGCGCGTAGCCGAGATCAAAGCACTCATTGAGCAGTCCAAGAGCGAGTATGATCGCGAGAAACTCAAGAAGCGCATGGCGAAGCTTTCTGGCGGTGTGGCTGTGATCCGTGTCGGAGCTGCAACTGAGACCGAGCTGACCTACATGAAACATAAAATGGAAGATGCGGTGAACGCTACCAAAGCAGCTATTGAAGAAGGGATTGTAGCAGGTGGTGGTACGGCTTTGGTGAAGGCGGCGGCCAGTGTTGGTTTAGAGTTTGTTGCGCGAAAGAAGACAAATGACCATGAGTACAATGCGGGATACGAAGCGCTTCTGAGGGCTCTGAATGAACCTCTCAAGCAGATTGCTATGAACGCCGGTGAGCAGGATGCGGCCGTAGTTCTGAACAAAGTAATCGAGGCGAAAGGTATCAATTACGGGTACAACGCTAAGGACAATGTTTACGAAGAAGATATGGTCAAAGCGGGCATTATCGATCCGCTGAAGGTGACGAGGACTGCGTTGGAAAATGCGGTTTCGGTAGCAGCGCTTTTGTTGACGACCGAGGCGGCTGTGGTGGATCTCCCGGAAGAGAAGAAGCCGGAAATGCCGGATATGTCTGGAATGGGTGGCATGATGTAAACTCATTGGGTCTATCGAAAAACATCACCTTCTTTCGAGGGTGATGTTTTTTTGTATTGAAATGAGCCGGGAAGAGGTGTAGGATGCGAAGACTATCGTATTCAAACATTGGATTTTTTGTGGTATGACACCATTACTCTTGATGATAGCGGTTCTCTCCTTGTGTATAAACGTGAGTGTCTTTTTGGTGATGGCTCTTGATAAGTGGCGGAGCCGAAGAGGGGGGGCGGGAAGGATATCAGAGGGAGTACTCTTTTTTCTTGCGAGTTGTTTTGGTAGTCTGGGTGTCTGGACTGGTATGCTCATATTTCGACATAAGACACAGAAATGGTATTTCGTGTTGGGCATCCCGCTTCTTTTTTTGGAGCATGTCACGCTGTTCTTCTTGATTGCGCATTGGCTGGAGGCATGAAAAAATCCAGAGCAGACCGTGGTTCCGGAGTGTGTTTTTTGAGGTTGTCCGACTGGTCTTGACCGTTTATGTTTGGGAGTGCGCGGGTGCGCTTCTGGCCAGCACGATTCCGAAAACTCGTGTGGCACCGGCTTGTTTGAGTGCTTTCGCGCAGGCATCAAGTGTGCTCGTGGTAGTCGAAACGTCATCAACAATCCACACGGATTTTCCTTTTAGGATATGACGGGCGGACCGAGGTACGAGAAAGGCATGTTGGATATTTTCTCGTCGCGCTTGTGCATTGGGCATTTTTTGTTGGGGGAGCGTGAAACGCGTGCGAATGAGACTCGTGGTATCAAAACGTATGGCAGTACCGGGTAGGAGCTTTGTGGCGAGTGACCGGCCCAAGAGTTCAGATTGGTTGAAACCTCGGTAACGTAATCGCCATGGGTGCAGCGGAACAGGAAGTATGTATTCGGGAAGCGGAATGTCCGTGGTAGTGATTGCTCGAATAAGTAATGTGCCGATCGGTTCAGACAGAGATTCGATGGATTGATACTTGAAAGCCCTGATGACCTTGCTGAGGGAGTCGTGGTCATATGAATAACCCACAAAAACTCCGTCAAGCGCATGTTTTTGAGTACATGCGAGACAGGTTTCTCCATGAGGGGTGATGTGGTGTTGACAGTAGGGACAGAGTTGTTCGCGGAGTGTGGGGATTCGCGATACACAGGATTGACAGAGTAGTATATTACTTTGTCCACAACCAAAGCAGGAAATTGGGAACAAAACATTGAGTATGGCCTGCTTACATATGATGCCGTAATACAGGAGGGTGTATCGCATGGAGGTTTCGCGGGCTAACGTTTGCTACAGGTGACTATTCCATTCCGAACCGATAGCGTGATATGTGGGGGGTTCTGATATCGGATCAGAGCGGTAGCTAGTGGATACTCAACGAGTAACTCGATATTTTTTCGAATGAGGCGAGCACCGTGTTCGTGTGAAAAACTTTTTTCAACCAACAGGCGTACCACGGTATCTCGGAAAACCAAGCGGGTATTTTTCTTTTTGAGACGCTTCGTGAGCGCATCGAGTTCCAATCGGGTGATTTTCTCCAGCGCTGTGGTGTCGAGTGGTTGGAAGACGAGCGTGTCTCCAATGCGCGCTATGAGTTCTGGTCGAAGGATTTTTTTGAGGTCTGAGAGGACACGATGCCGAATGGTTTCAAAACGCGCGGTTAGATTTGCGGTATCGAGATGTTCTTTGAAACCAATAGCCGATGTCTCGGTGAAGGCCGCAGTTCCGATATTCGAGGTGATGAGGATGAGCGTATTCTTAAAATTGACTTGGCGGCCCTCGGCATCTGTTAATACGCCTTCATCGAGGACTTGGAGGAGAATGTTGAGTACGTCGGGATGCGCCTTTTCGATTTCATCGAAGAGGACGACTGAAGAAGGGCGTCGGCGGACGCGTTCAGTCAGTTTTCCACCTTCTCCGTATCCGATATAGCCAGCCGGTGCGCCAATCATTTGGGCGACACTGTGTTTTTCCATGAATTCGCTCATGTCGATACGGATCAGACTTCGTTCACTGCCGAAATATTCGCGTGCCAGTACCTTGGCAAGATGTGTTTTGCCGACACCGGTTGGACCGAGGAGGAGGAAAGACCCAAGGGGACGTCCGGGATGTTGGATGCCAGAGAGTGTGCGTGTGAGTGCGCGCATGACTGCTTGTGAAATAGCAGATTGACCGACGAGTTTTTCGGTGAGAGCGCGCTCGAGTGATGTCAACGTGTATTCGGGAGACTCTTTGGAGAGTTTGGCGAGTGGGATGCCAGTCATACGGGAGACAACAGTGAGGACATGGAGTATGGTGACGGGTGTTGCCGGAATAGGGTTTTTGGACTCCTTGTCAGCAAGTTCTTGGAGTCGTTTTTCGAGTTGTTGTTCGGTTTTGTGCCACAAGAGAGCCTCATCGAATTTCTCTGTTTTCAGATATTGCTCTTTGGTGACGCGAGCCACTTGTTGTTTTTGGAGTATATGCGAGCGATTTTGATCGTGTTGAGAAATACTGCGAGTCGTTGCGGCCTGAGCAGCAGCTTCATCAAGGATATCAAGAGCCTTGTCGGGGAAGAACCGGTCCGGGATGGTGCGGGTGGCAAGATCGATGATGAGATCAATGATGAGATCGGAATACAGGACTTGGTGATAGTTCTCGTAGAGTATTTTTGAAGCATGGAGAATGGACCGAGTCTCTTTACTGGTCGGTTCACGTAGGATCAGCGGTTGGAATCGGCGCTCCAACGCAGGATCCCTCTCGATATGTTTTTTGTATTCCGTGAAAGTAGTAGCTCCAATGCAACGAATCTCTCCTCGTGCAAGAGCCGGTTTCAGAATATTGGCTGCATCGAGTCCGCCGCTCGTATTTCCTGCTCCGATGAGCGTGTGGACCTCATCAATAAAGAGGATGATTTCAGGATGTGCTTTTGCCTCAGAGAGAATGTCTTTGAGACGGGATTCAAATTCGCCACGGAAATTGGTCCCGGCAACAATTAAGGCGAGATCAAGCGAGAGTATCCGTTTTCCGGTGAGTGTCGATGGCACCATTCCACGAGAAATACGGTCAGCGAGGGCGGTAACGAGAGCCGTTTTCCCAACTCCTGGTTCACCGATGAGCAATGGGTTGTTTTTGGTGCGACGAGAAAGAATGGTGATGAGTCGGTCAAGTTCGGCATCTCGGCCAACGAGTATCGACATACCATTTTGGTCTTTTGTGTCAGTGGCGAACTGATCGAGGCTAGGCATCTCAGATCCTTTCTTCGCGGAGGATTGCGTGAGCACACTTTCTGCGGCTTCGAAGAATCGAGATATCTCGGGCAGTCGTTCAAAGTGCAGGTGATTTTCAAAAGTAGAGGATGCTTTGAGCGGGCTAATATTGAAAGCGCTGGTTATCGAGTGTATATCTTCGGTATCCGAGGCAATGAGCGCGGATGCCAAATGTTCAGTCCCGACATAGGGAAAAGAGTGATTATTGGCGAGACGATAAGCATCACGAAGTATGGCCGAAACGGTTGGTGAAAGGAGCGGAGTAAACCGGGCGGGCAGCCTGGCTGACTCTTTGTGTTTCAAACACAGTCTCCCGAGCTTCTTCTTTTCCAAACCGATACTTTCGAGCAGTAAGCTTCCCAAGCTGCCGTTTTCTAGAAAAAGGGCTAGGAGGAGATGTCTGGGTTCAATAGTCTTGCTCTTCGCATACCGAGCGATATCCCGCGATTCCTTGAGAGCATGACGGGCGTGGAGAGAGAGTTTCTCAAGAAAGGAGGTTCTTGACATACTTGTGACTGATAGATGAACAAATGTGACGAATTTTCGTAGGCCTATTCTATTTTTTTGTGAGCTTCTTGTCAATTGATGCAACGGCACAGTTATGTACCTATTCTTTATGTGTTGGATCCTATGGAGACCCGTTTTTGTGTTCCGGAGTGCGTCTTGGAATATTCGATATTCTGAAGCTTGGGACGCAGAGTATTGTATGGAGTCTGAGTATGCGTCGGAGTATTGAAAAAAGCGGCCGGCTTGAAACGTATTGATACGACGACAGGGTTATTGTAGTATTTTTTTGGATTGTGGTAGAATGTTGAAGTGAAATACAAATAGAAAAGGCATGTCGCTATTTCGGAATACTCATTTTTTTGGAATTGACTTTGGTACTTCTGCCTTGAAGGCTGTTGAGTTTGAACTTGTGGGCGATAGGCCCGTGCTTGTGAATTATGGCGTGGCCGATCTCACACAGCTTGAAGAAGAAATCAAGCATGAAAATTATACCTATGATGAAGCGATAGGGTTGTATTTGAAGGCTTTGATTTCAAAGATGAAGCCTGAGACGACACAGGTGAGCGTGGCAATGCCGGCATATACGGGACTGATTACACTGGTTGAGTTCCCGGTGATGGCTGAATCTCAGATGAACGAGGCAGTGCAATTTGAAGCTCGTAAGTATGTACCGACCAACTCGCTCGATGATGTGGCGCTTTCCTGGGAAGTGCTCGGAAAACGGAATGGAAGTGACGGAGACAGTCTCATGGAAGTACTGTTGGTGGCCGCGCTTCGGAAAGAAGTGAATCGGTATCAACGGTATATTGGACAGGAAGCACTGGATATGAAGTTCCTTGAGATTGAGACGTTCTCGATTGTGCGCTCTCTTATTGAGCGTGTCCCGGGATCAGGAGCGAAAATCCTGATTGATCTGGGGTTTCGGGCGACGAATATTATCCTGACGAGAGACGGCATGGTGGAATTGAGTCGTAATATAGATACGGGTGGGAAGGATATGACCAGAACACTTGCCGATACAATTGATGTTTCTCCTGATCGGGCAGAGGAGCTAAAAAAGAGTGGGAAGGACTTTTTGAATCAACGTGAGTCATTGGTAGTTTTTCCGACTCTTCAGGTGATCATTACTGAGGCGAAGCGGATCATTGCATCGCAGGCAGAGAGACGCCCAGAATCAAAAGTAGCAGAAATTATCCTTTCCGGCGGGTCGTCTCGTTTGGCGGGACTTCCAGAATATCTCTCTGGTATTTTTGAGATACCAGTGAGTATCGGACATCCTTGGTCAAAAATTCAGGCGACCGAGAAACAACAGGCTATGATTCATGAAACTGGTGCTTCTTTTGCGGTGGTTATTGGGTTGGTATTGGGTGGCATCGAGAATCATCTGAAGGTAGCGAAAGAGAAGAAGTTTCTCGGAGGTTTAGGAGCTGCATTTCACAATAAATTGTAATATAATAAATCCTAAAGATTATAAAATAAAAAAATTGTATGCCAGGAATCAATTTGTCTCAGCCGATTGTTGAAAGGTCTGCCGCCGTGGGCGGGCCTAGTGGGAGAGGGCGTTGGATCGTTTTTGGTGTTTTACTTTTGACGGTGGCGATATGGGGTGTTCTCCGAGTCACTATTGCTTCATACGATAAAAAAATCATGGCTCTCGGCCAGCAAGTTGAAGAGCATAAAGCCAATCTCTCCGGTGATGAGGTGAACCAGGTGGCGGATATCGATGCTCGACTTCTTTTGGTGAATGAAGGGTTGAACAAAAAAGTAGCTCCTCAGTCGATTTTGACAGAACTTGAGAGAGTCGTGTTACCAGCCAATTACTTGATGGCTTTCGACTATGATAACGAGAGGGGCATCGTTCTGATCAAGGGGATAGCGCCTGGATACAAGGAGGTGGCGCAACAGCTTATGGCATTCAAGGCATCTGGGTCATTCTCCGACACGAAGGTTGCCGCACTGACTCGTGAAAAGAAAGATGTTACAAAGTCGGGTGATATTAGTGCCGCGAGTGGTGTCTCGTTTGAGTTCGAAGCAATTTGGAGCGGAAAATAATTATATAACCCGATATATAAAATAATACATATATGAGTTTGAAACTTTTGGCTATCCCACTCATGATTATCGGTATCATGGTAATCTCTATTGGGTATATTAAACCGAGCATTTTGTTAGCGTTTGAAAAGAAAAGTGAGACGGAGCGAGTCACCGCTCAGGTTACTTCTCTCGGGACTATTGTATCAAACGTTCGATCCATGAAGGCTCAGATAGCATCCGCAAAGTCTGATAGTGAATCAGATCTGACAGATGCGGAGTTTTTGCGACAGCGATATTTTCCGGCGAGTTCCGATATTGAGAGAGGTATTGATCAGTTGAATTTTTTGGCGACCCAAAGTGGTCTCATAGTGGGAGAGGTTGAAGTGGAAGATGTGAAAAAAATGGACATTAATCCGGATATTCCTGTTGAGGGAGGCGAAGCTTCCGGGGGACTCTTTACTCCAACCGTTGACCCTTCTGCTGTTATAACCGCTCCAGTTCGTCGGACGTACACACCAAGCGCGTATACGGTGACAGTGAACGCGGTTGGGTCATATGAGTCTGCAAAGGGTTTTTATGATCGGTTGATGCATGCACAGCGTTTCTTCACTATTGAGCAAGCGACCATTGAGACACATTTAGATGCGACAGGGGTGATTACCGAGAAATCATTGGGCACACGTGGCGATCTGCTTGATTCAAAAATCACAGTGAGTTTTCCCTTGCTTCCTCCAGTCTCGATCTCTTCTGCTTTTGGCGATATAGCTTTCACCAAAGCGAAGCTTGATTTTGGGGAAATTGCCATGATTCGACAGGATAAACAGGGTACGACTTCATTGTTACCACCTGCAAGCCCACTCGGGAAAACTAATCCTTTCAAATAGGTTTCCTTTGAGTATAAACTAATTATGGAAAAAGCAGGTACATCGGCGAATACAAGTCCGGGAATGATGTCCGATGTCCTGTCGGGTGTTCCTGTATTGGCAGAGTTTCCGAAGCATCTCGAGAAACGTATTCTGGAAATTATCCCTGAGACAACAGCGCGAAGACATCACTTATTTAGTTTTGAGAAGGAGGGTCTTGTACTTCGGGTTGCGATGGTGAATACGTCGGATTTGGATGCCATGAACATGTTACGATTTTTGGCTGAAAAAGAGTCTCTGAGCATTGAGATTTTTCAGACGACAGAGGCGATTTTTGGGGAAGCTATGAAGGGGTATAGCGGAACAGATCGTGCACTGCAAGATGCGATTCTTTCTCTCAAAAAAGGTGCGGAGTCAGGATTTGATCTCAGTAGTGATGCGCAACAGAAAAAAGATGTTCAAGGTGAGATTTTTCAGGATGCACCAATTGCGAAATTGGTAGAAGTGATCGTAAAATACGCACTTGATGGTCGTGCGAGCGATATTCACATTGAACCAATCGAAGGAAATTACCGTGTTCGGTTCCGGGTTGATGGTGTTTTGAAGTCGCAATTGGTTTTTCCACTTGAGGTTGGAAGGGCTGTGGTGTCTCGAATTAAAATTCTGTCTAATCTGAAAATTGACGAGAAACGCAAGCCGCAGGATGGACGCATTCATTTCGAAAGCAGCGATCGTATGGTGGACTTGCGTGTTTCTTCATTGCCGGTCATGGAAGGTGAGAAGGTCGTGATGCGTGTTCTGGATCGGACGAGCAATATTAGTGACTTGGATGCACTTGGATTGTGGGGGAGGAGCTGCAAGGTCCTTTTGGATAAGATTCATGATCCATTCGGTATTATCCTGATTACAGGCCCAACAGGTTCGGGGAAATCAACTTCGTTGTACGCTTTCCTTCAGATGTTGAATCAGGAAGAGCGGAATATCGTGACGCTTGAAGATCCGGTTGAGTATTTTATTGATGGAGTCAACCAGAGTCAGATTCGACCAGAGATTGGCTATACATTTTCAGTAGGGTTGCGATCGATTCTGCGTCAGGATCCGAATATTATCATGGTTGGTGAGATTCGTGACAATGAGACGGCTGAACTGGCGATTCACGCTGCTTTGACTGGGCACCTGGTGCTTTCAACGCTTCATACGAATGACGCCATTGGAGCCGTACCGCGCTTGGTAGATATGAACGTTGAGGCATTTTTGCTTGCGTCGTCGTTGCAAGTAGTGGCAGCGCAGCGGTTGGTTCGGAGAATCTGTGAGAAGTGCAAAAAGCAATCGACGATCACGGACTTTCAGCGCAATCGACTTATGCAGATATATCAAGAGATTCCATTGGGAGAAAAAGAAGCTTATAAATTGAAGGCAAATCAGAGTATCATAGCGTATGAGGGGGAGGGGTGTGATGATTGCGGGCGGACGGGATATAAGGGTCGCGTTGGTATTTATGAGGCCTTTGAAATCACGGATGCTGTGAAGGTCATCATTACTGATCACAAAGCTAATGATCGCGATTTGCATCAAGAGGCACGACGTCAGGGTATGATCAGTATGAAAGAAGATGGGCTTCTGAAAGTATTGCTCGGTATAACGACGCTTGCGGAGGTCGAACGGGCTACAGAAGGCAAGTTGCTGATTGATGAGGAGTGATTTGAGTTTTATATATTTTTTGGGTACAATAGCAGAGAGGTCGGAATGGACGCGAGAGTCAAAACAAAAAAGAACATATGGAAAACTTACACGCAGACCAACGAATCAAAAGCCTTCTCTTTTTGGTCGGGCAACAGAAGGCATCTGATTTGCACTTGGTCGTTGGACGCCATCCGACATTGCGTATTGATGGGAAGTTGGTTCCGGTCGTTCAAGAAAAAGTCTTAACGCCAGATGATACGAAGGCACTGTCACAGTCTATACTCACCGAAGAGAAACAGGAGGAATTATTAGCGAAGGGGCATGTTGATTTTTCATACAGTTTCGAAGAACGGGCGCGTTTTCGGGTAAACATTTTCTTTCAAAAGGGATATATCAGTATTACCATGCGTTTTGTCATGGATCGTCTTCGGAGCCTTGAGGAGCTCAATATTCCGAATTCACTCTATAATTTTACTAAATATTCGCAAGGACTTGTCCTCGTGACTGGACCGGTCGGTCATGGTAAGTCGACTACACTTGCCGCTATCATAGATTTTATCAACCATAATTACGATAAACATATTCTCACTATCGAGGATCCGATTGAGTTCGTATACAATCAGGATCGTTGCATTATCAATCAACGTGAGGTTGGTCGTGATACTAAAAGCTTTCCTGATGCACTTCGCGCGGTATTTCGTGAGGATGCGAACGTGGTACTTTTGGGTGAGTTGCGTGATCTGGAAACTATTGGTACCGCGATGACTGCCGCCGAGACAGGGCACCTCATTTTTGCTACTTTACATACTAATGACTGTTCGCAGACGATTGATCGTATTATCGATGTGTTTCCAGCATATCAACAGAATCAGATTCGTTCGCAGTTAGCCAGCGTTTTGGTGGGTGTTATTTCGCAACGTCTTCTTCCGCAGGTGGGAGGCGGGAGAGTGCCCGCTGTGGAGATTATGTTTAAGAATCACGCAGTGGAAAATCTGATCCGTGAGAATAAGATTCATCAGGTCGATGGCGTAATTGAAACGAGTTTAAAGGAGGGTATGGTATCACTTGATCGAGCCCTAGCTGAGCTTATCCGCCAGGGTCTGGTTGCAGTACAAGACGCTTTTTCTTATGCGAAGAACCCAGACTATCTTCAAATGCTTGTTACAAAAATGTCCGAGAGGACGTAATATAGTACTAACCACACAGCGTGTATGAAATTTGTCTTTAACGCGAAAACAGAGACCGGTCAGGAAAGAAGTGGCATCGTCGAAGCGCCAGGTCGTGATGCTGCGATTCGTATTTTGCAGAGTAATAGTCTCATTCCCTTTTCGGTGCAAGAGGAACGGCGTGAAATGGGGTTGATGCGTGATATAACGAAGTTATGGGAGGGAGTCAGCCAAAAAGAGTTGATGATATTGTTTCGTCAACTGGCGACGCTCCTGGGTGCGCGCGTACCTATGGTGTCGGCATTGGAAACCTTGGCAGAACAGACACCAAACCGATATTTGCGCATGATTCTTAAGGAAATAGGAGATGATGTGGAGGATGGAGCTTCCTTTTCCGAGAGCCTTCAAAAGCATCCGGCAGTATTCGAATCACTGATGGTCAATATGGTACGAGCCGGAGAGGTTTCCGGGTCGCTCAGTAAGTCGGTAGAAGTAGTAGCAGAAAATATTGAAAAGAACTATCAGTTATCGGCAAAAATTAAAGGCGCCCTTTTCTATCCGGGGTTTGTGATGACAGCCGCATTTGTGATTGGATTTCTGGTGATCACGTTCATTCTCCCTAAACTAACAGGCATGATTCGTGACCTCGGGGTAGCTATTCCCTGGTATACGGCGGTTCTCATGTGGATCGGAGACTTTATGAGTGTGTACTGGTGGGCAGTGCTTTTGGCGATTGCCGCCGCCATCGCTTCTTTTTACTACTATATTAACACTGAGGCCGGGCAAGCGGATTGGAACCGTGTTGTGCTGACACTACCAATATTTGGCACGCTCATGAAGTATGTCTATATAACACGCTTTGCTGAAAACATGAGTTCTCTTTTGAATGGGGGGATTCCAATCGTGAAAGCACTCGTTATTGTGAGCGATGTTACTGGAAACCAAGTTTTTCGTGGGGTGGTTCTGCATGCCGCGGAGGAAGTGAAGACTGGCGGGTCGATGAGTACGGTATTACTTCGTTCCGCGGTGATTCCGCCGATTGTCTCTCAAATGGTGAGGATCGGTGAGGAATCAGGATCAATCGCGAAGGTTCTTGATGGCATAGCAAGCTTTTATCGCTCGGAAGTTGAGAATATTACACGTAATATGACCTCACTCATTGAGCCGATTCTTATTGTGTTCCTCGGTATCGGTGTTGGTATCATGGTGGTTGGTATTTTGATGCCGATTTATGATATTGCTGGAAAGCTGTAGCGCGGAGAATGAAGATATATGGGATGTGTAGAGTTTCGGGCATACAATCACGAAATAATGGAAGTGAAACCAGCAGGGTTTCTATAATAGAAAATCATTTTTTAAAAGAAAGGAGGTGAGAATGTGAAAAAACATTTAAAAGGCTTCACCCTGATCGAACTCTTGATCGTTATCGCGATCATTGGTATTCTCGCCTCGATCGTTCTGGTTTCTCTGTCGAGTGCTCGTGAAAAGGCGAAGATAGCGGCTTTTAAAGCCCAGGTCCATTCTATGCAGGCCGCTGCGATACTCCAGTGTGACTCGGCGGTTATCACCGCGGGTAATCCGGGACTCCCGACTAGTGGCACCGTGTATGTGGCTGCTTATACTATTGTTGCTGGTGGAGCACCTGCGATCTGTGGGGCAAACGGAACTGGTCAGTTTAATCTTACGGTTCCATCGGTTGGACTTGCGACTCCTTGTACAGCCACTGTGCAACCGACAGGTGTAACATTTGCTGGTTGCTAGTAAGGCAGATAAGTCATAGAATATTTTTAGATTGTAAATTCTTGTAATAAGAAAAAGTATGTCAAAGAAAGGTTTTACCTTGATTGAACTCTTGATTGTCATCGCGATCATTGGTATTCTCGCCTCGATCGTTCTGGTTTCTCTGTCGAGTGCTCGTGAAAAAGCAAAAATCGCTGCTTTCAAAGCTCAGGCTCATTCATATCAAGCGGCAGCCGTGTTAGCTTGTGATTCCGCGGCTTTGGCAAGTGGAACTGGCGCGGCTGCGAGTGGAACGCCTGCTTTGGTTAGCACCGCTGCAGGTGGTTATGTTACCACTTCGACTGTCAACGGAGCCACGAACTGTGGACCAACCGGAACAGGCGTGATTGATGTCACTTTGGCGTCTGCTGGTCTTGCGACTGCTTGTACAGCTACTGTGAGAGATACAGGTGTGACATTTGCGCCTTGTTAAGAGTGCGTGATTTGAAAATCCTTCTGCTTGCTGATTATTTCAGTCGGCAAGCAGGGGGAGTGTTCAATTAATTTTCTATATTTAGAGCGAGTATGTTAAAGAAAGGTTTTACTTTGATAGAACTCTTGATCGTTATCGCAATCATTGGTATTCTCGCCTCAATTGTTCTGGTTTCTCTGTCGAGTGCTCGTGAAAAAGCAAAGGCGGCGGCGTTCAAGGCTACCGTACATTCGATGCAGACGAAAGCACTGGAAGTGTGTGATAATGGAACCATTGATTATACGGATGTGACGGGTTCTTTTGGCACTATACCGGTGGATATTGATGCAGCAGGTATTGTGGATGTTGGACAAGATTGTGGTCCAGCAGCTACAAATATTTTTGAAGCTTCTGTGCCCTCTGCTAATTTAGCGGTAGTGTGTACTGCTGTGATTGAAGAGACGGGTATCACGAGTTTTACGGGCTGTTAAATTGGTGTTTTGGTGCATCCAAAAAAAGTGGATGAAATACTGGTTTTTGCGTTTGTTTTTTTGTTTTGACTTGCTAAACTGCACAAACGGTGATAGAGTGGAGGTGTATTGAGTGGAGAGTAAATGATGTAAATGAGATATTCTTATGGCCCTTCCGAAACAAAGGCATACTCACCAGCGTCGTGATCGCGCCCGTAAGGAGCTCGAAATGACCCCAACACGTGTAGTTGTGTGTAAAAAATGTGCCGCACCAAAGCTTTCTCACCGCGTATGCCCGACCTGTGGTACTTATCGGGGTCGCACCATGATCGACACCACTCCTAAGCGCAAAGTCGTTACGAAGGCGTAGCGTGTCTGGCCCCTTATTTTCTTGAGTACTTCTTCACAATCAAGATCATGTCCAATCGACATCTTCAGCGTTCAGTCGCAATGCAATCTCTCTTCGAATGGGACTTTCAGGGTCAGCATGATGATCAATCAATGGCGATTCTCGATAGAAATATAGCGGAGTTTGCTCCGGGTATTCATGAGATTGTTTTTGCCAAGCATTTGATAGAGGGGGTGCTCCGGGAACGCAAAATCATTGATTCGCTTATTGAGAAATGCGCTCCTGAGTGGCCACTTGATCAGGTGACTGCAGTGGATCGTAACATCCTCCGACTTGGGATCTATGAACTCATGTTTGGGAATTATGATGAGGTTCCACCAAAAGTGGCGATTAATGAGTCTATTGAGCTTGCCAAGTCGTTTGGGAGTGATGCGAGCCCGCGTTTTGTCAATGGTGTGTTGGGGACCATTTATCGTGAGATGGGCGAACCGTTGAAAAACGATATTTCTGAAAATCATGCCTATTTCAAGCAACGACAGGTCGAAAAAGAGCAGGGAGACACACTCATGTCGCCGGGAGTCGAGGGAGTTGTTGAAGCTGAAGATGACGAAGAGGGAGGCAGATCCGGATCCGCATCTCTGTAATTTTTTGTTATTGGCAGTCGACATCAGGTAATACTTTGTATTGCGGGTTGTTGTCTGCCATTTCTCTTTCGTATGATGGATATCCCGACTTTTGAACGTCGCCTTGGTGTCACGGTGAAAAATAAGCGTTTCTTCCAGGAGGCGGTCATTCATCGTTCGTATCTGAATGAGCATCGTGGGTGTAAATTGCCGCACAATGAGCGCTTGGAGTTTCTTGGAGATGCGGTATTAGAGTTGGTTGTGACAGAATATCTTTTTCATAATTACGATCGCCCGGAAGGTGAAATGACGGCTTGGCGCGCGGCTCTCGTGAATGGTGATATGTTGGCCCAGGTTGGTAAAGAACTTGGTATTGAGGATTTTTTGCTGATGAGTCGGGGTGAAGCGAAAGATACTGGCCGAGCCCGGCAGTATATTGTCGCTAATGCCATGGAGGCGATCATTGGGGCATTGTATCTTGATCAGGGGTATGTGGCTGCGCAGGATTTTATTCGATCTCATATCTTATCGCATTTATCGGATGTACTGGATCAGAAACTGTATGCCGATGCGAAGAGTTTTTTTCAGGAGAAGGCACAAGAACACTTCGGCGTGACGCCCACGTATCGAGTATTGAAAGAATGGGGTCCGGATCATGATCGGCACTTCCTTGCTGGCGTCTTTGTGGGAGAGGAGTTAGTCGCGGAAGGTGAGGGAGTCTCAAAACAGGAGGCTCAGCGAGCCGCTGCCAAGCAGGCATTGACAAATCGTGGTTGGTAGTTTATAATATATGTAGTTTTTCAGGTTTTTTAACGGGCCAGTAGCCCTTTTGTTTTGGAGGTTAAGATGGAAACGATTGCTGGTGCAATTTTTACGTTGCTCCTTGTGTTTTTTGGGATTTTTTCACCCTTTATTGGTCTCCTGATTGAATACTGGGCGAACAGGAACCGAACTATAGTTTCTTGATTGTCGACTGGAGGGCGAGTACCACTGTGTACTCGCCCATATTTTTTTTCTCGGCAGAATCAGATATACTGAACGTGGAGGAATCCGATTTGGCGGGTTTGTTGTGGTATTTTGTATTTTTCGATTACGGGTCGGGAGTCGGTTTTGTGTATCGTGGTGTTTGTGGGTTTTTACTGAATGTATCTTTGAGCGTGTTTATGTATCTCAAGCGTCTTGAAATCACTGGCTTTAAATCGTTTGCGCAGAAGACGGCATTGGATTTTTCGGTATCCGCAGGTGAGGGTGGTCTTGTGTCTGGCCCGGGTATCACAGCTATTGTTGGACCAAATGGTTCAGGAAAGTCCAATATTGCGGACGCTATCCGTTTTGCCATTGGTGAACAATCATCGAAGAACTTACGTGGAAAAAAATCTGAAGATGTGATTTTTGCGGGAACGGAGGGAAAGTCTCGTATGGGGAGTGCCGCTGTGGTGCTGCACTTCGATAATACCGATGGACGAATGCCGATCGAGTTCGCTGACGTTTCTATTACTCGTAAGATTCATCGGAGCGGCGAGGGTGAATATTTCATTAATGGCAATAAGGTGCGTTTGTTGGATATTGTTGATCTCTTGGCTAAGACCGGCATTGGGAAGGAAAGTTACTGTGTTCTCACACAGGGGATGTCTGACGCAGTGCTCCTTGCTTCTCCCATTGAGCGGCGTGCGATATTTGAGGATGCTGCTGGCGTGAAGCCATATCAGATTGAGAAAGAACGCGCGATACGCAAGCTGGAGAATGCGCATGAAAATCTCGTGCGGGTCGATGCGCTGGTTGCTGAGATTGAACCTCGCCTGAAGAATCTGAAACGGCAAGCAGAAAAGGCTTCACAAGGAAAGGAAGTAGCAACGCGACTGAAGGAAAAACAGTTGTTGTTGTATGGGTATTTATGGAAGCAGTTTCAGGGAGAACGCGGTTTACTTGAACATGACCGGGAAATTCTTGAACACACGATGCGTGAAACGGAGGCTCGTGCGAAAGAGTTGCGTGAGGCGGTTGTTGCGGTGAGTGCTGTGCTTGAAGATGAGCAGGAGGAAGTGGCGTGGCAACGAGACATACAAACATTGCGGGCAGAACTCAATAGTCGGCTGCGTGAACGAAGCGTGATCGAAGGGAAGAGGGAGATTGAAATGGAACGTCGGAAAGAGCAAAAAGTGGTGAAGACGATCCCGGTTGATCTGGCTTTTGTGAGACGGGAAGTGGAAAAGATCGGCGCCAATCAATTTCGGCTTATTGAACGGCTTCAGTCCGTGGAAACACTGGAGGATTTACAAGATATTCGTGAGTTTGCTCAGGTAATAAAACAGGAACTATTTGAGCTTTCAGAAAAGGCGGGTGTTGGGAGTGTGCAGAAGACAGAGATTATCGGCTTGAGTTCCGAAGAAAAATCAATGAGCGATGAGCGACTTCAGTCGTTTGAACATATTTTGGCGGTGTGTGACGAGTGTGTCACTCGTGTCGAACAAGGTATTGTCGAGAAGGAACGTTTGATTGCAGAACGACGAGCATCTAACCGAAAGGAACGCGAAACCTTCTTTGTGAAAGAGAAGGAGTCTCGAGTGTGTGAGTTGACTGTACAGCAACTCAGGGATCGTTTGAATGAGCTCAAGGTGCGTTTGACACGAGTTGAGGTGCACGAGGAAGATCTTGTGATTTTGGTACGTGAGGAGCTTGCTATGCATCCGGAGGACATCGCATATGATGTGGATATCTCTGTCGATCGTGAGCGGGTGGAACGTGAGATAGGTCGTTTGAAGATTGAGGTGGGGCACATTGGTGCCCTTGATCCGTTTGTGGTTGATGAATACGAAGAGACCTCGAAGCGTTTTGTGTTTTTGACTCACGAATCTGCGGATTTGAAACAGGCCTTGGAGTCGCTCCGTTCAGTGATTCAAGAAATGGACACCAGGATCGACGGCTCATTTGAACGAACTTTCGATGATATCCGAAAGCGCTTCTCGCATTATTTTGGGTTGATTTTTGATGGCGGGAAGGCGGATATTACCAAAGTGCGAGTTGGGACGAGACGGCGCGCAGACACAGAAGATGAGGCAGGTGTTGTGTCGTCATATCATGATGAGGCCTCGGAACAGGACGGAACAGGTATTGAGATTTTTGCTTGTCCACCCGGAAAGAAAATTACGCACCTTTCAATGCTTTCAGGCGGGGAACGTTCTCTGACTTCACTTGCGCTTCTTTTCGCCATTATTTCACATAATCCGCCACCATTTGTTGTGCTTGATGAAGTGGAGGCCGCGCTTGATGAAGCGAATTCCCGACGTTTTAGTAAGATGCTGCAGGAACTTTCAGGTCAGACGCAATTTATCGCGATCACCCATAACCGTGAAACTATGGCCCAAGCGAGCCTCTTGTATGGGGTGACGATGCAGCGTGATGGTGTTTCACAATTACTTTCAGTGCGACTCGATCAGGTGGATGAGGCCGGAAAACCAAGCGGTGGTTGACAGTTTTTTGTGAGTGCGCTACAGTAAAGCCTGTATTTCGGGATAAGTTATGTTTGTAGTATTTGATGATATGCTGACCATTCGTTTTAATCGAGTAGGGAAAAAGAATCAGGCGAGTTTTCGCATTGCTTTACAGGAACAGTCAAAAGCGCCTGGGAAGCGTCATGTCGAGATGCTTGGGAGCTATGATCCGCATCGAAAATCCGTCGTACTCAAACAGGAGCGCATATTGCATTGGATTGGTCTGGGTGCCCAGCTTTCTGACTCAGTGTATAATCTGCTCGTCAGTCAGGGGGTTGTCACATCAGATAAAAAACGTGCTATTAAGATGGCTCGTCCGGTTATCAAAGCAGTTGAGGCTCCAGTAGCAGAAGCGGAGGCTGTCGGGGGAGCGGTGGCAGACAAGGCTGTCTAGGCAGGAGTGGTTGACGGAAGTCAAATTACACAGTAAGATTGGAGAGGTACAATTGTCGAGCGCATCCGTAGACCTGAGGCAGCCGTAACTGGTATAAGCCCTCAAGAGGAAGCACAGAGTCAGGAGAAGGTAGGGGAACTTTCTTTCGTGACAGAGGTGTCTGCGGTATTTCCGTGGATTTTTTTGTTCAGAGGTGGTTGAAGAGGTTTCGTATTTGATTTTGATACACAGCGTATGCAAACACGACAGAAGAAGGAAGACATAGTAGCACGGTTAGTAGAAAAAATCCGTGCTTCCAAAGCAGTGGTATATGCTCAGTATCGGGGGGTGACCGTAAAAAGTCTGACCGGTATGCGTAAAGAGCTTGCGAAGAGTGGGTCTTCTTGGCAGGTGATGAAAAAGACATTGCTGAGTATTGCGCTGAAGGAATCGGGTGTTTCGGGCAATGTTCGTCAGTTGCCAGGGCAGGTCGGAGTTGCTTTTTCGGCTGATGAGGTTGCCGCTGCTAAAGTACTGGCTGAGTTCATTCGGGCGAACAAGGGGACAACGTTTTCGATTGAGGGTGGGGCATTGGGTACAACGTCCCTTTCAGCCGAAGAAGCGAAAGCATTGGCTAAGTTACCGACGCGAGACGAATTGCGTGGCATGCTGGTGGGAACATTGCAAGCACCTATCATCGGTTTTGTTCGTACGTTGTCGGGTAATTTGAGTGGTCTGGTTCGGGTTCTGAAGTCGATAGAAGAGCAGAAAACAGTTTAGTAATTTTTGGTTTTGATACATAATTTAATTTACTGTTCAGTAAAAACATATGACTGAAGAGAAGAAGGAAACGGTAGTGCCAGTGAAGTTCGAGAAGTTAGTGGCAGAAATTGAGAAGATGAGTGTGCTTGATCTCTCAGAGCTCGTGAAGGTTCTTGAAGAGAAGTTCGGAGTCTCGGCTGCCGCTCCGATGATGATAGGTGCTATGCCAGTCGCCGGTGCCGCGGAAGCTGTGGAGGAGAAAACTGAATTTGATGTTGAGTTGACGTCCTGCGGTGCACAGAAAATCGCTGTTATCAAGGTAGTGCGCGAAGTGACGAGTCTCGGACTGAAGGAAGCGAAGGACCTGGTGGATGCCGCCCCAAAAGTGATTAAAGAGAAGGTAGCCAAGGC
>CAYRWQ010000006.1:0-38627 GCA_964428075.1 uncultured Bdellovibrionales bacterium | reverse complement strand
TGATGAGGGTGTGACTGTCGATAGAGTTGTAAAAACGAAGAGTGGGGACTCGCTCAAGAGGTATCCATTCTGGCAGACCGACGTAGTGTTTTTCTTCGATATCAAGATTTGTGACCGAAGCCTCGCCACCGGTCACTTCGCACAAATAGTACAAAAGAATGGTGTTGGCAAAAAACTGAGCCGTTTCTTTGTGGTGCGTAAACGCAAAGAATGAAGATTGGCAAGACAAAATCCCCCGCACACGAACATCGTAGCCTGTTTCTTCGCGTACTTCGCGTATAATGGCTTCCTTAATAGTTTCGTGGAGTTTGCCGCCACTACCCGGGAAATCATATCCATCCCATTGTTTCGAGAGGAGAATCCGATTCCCCTGGATGATAACTCCGTAGGCCGAAGGACGAAAGCTCAGTTGTTCAGAAGGTACCTTATAGAGGTTATTATCCTTATCTTATCGTGGCAAATGATGACAGGCATATCATGATGTTTACGATTTTACGGCAAATAGTTTTTCGGGTTGACAGTGGCACCGATTGGAATATCCCGGACGCTTGCCACAGATTTGGACGGGACGACCTCAAAAGATTTAGCTGAAAAGATGGTGAAGTGAAGATGCGGGCCGGTTGAATTTCCGGTATTGCCTGATTTGGCAATGGTGTCGCCAGATCGTACTGTATCGCCTCTTGATTTCGTGTACGCGCTGAGATGTCCGTACATAGTGACAATGCCATTCCCGTGATCAATGGCCATCCATCGGCCATATGCATAGCGACCATTATTCCCCGTCGCGATGACTTTGCCATCAGCCGCGGCGAGAATTTTTGTGCCGACTGGCATGGCAAAATCAAGGCCATTGTGGAATCCAGACTTGCCATAAAATTTGGATTTTTTGGCGAAAGCGGTTTTCCCGTATCCTTGCGAGAAAACAGTGCTCTTCACTGGATACTTGAGGAGGCCGTGCTTGAAGGCCGGCATATCCTTGAGATTGAGTTCGCTGACCTTACTTGATTCAAGAGATTCAATCTCATTCTCAATCGCATCTTTCTCATCCTGTAATTGATCCACAACGGTGTTGTACTTTTTCATTTCCGTTTGGGTTTTGACGAGCAGCGTGGCCTTAGAACTTTTAGTGGAATCAAGATAATCACTTTGCTTGTCGAGTTGCTCTTGTAATGTGTCGGCCTCAGACTTTTTCGCACTGAGCAAAATATGCTCGTGCTCGATCTCTTCCTTGGCGATACGAATATCATCCAGTACGGTATTGAGACGGTGACTCATCTGCATTGTCCACTCCTCACTTTTGAGAGTGAGATTGGCCGCGTCATCGGTTACGGTCAGGAGGCGCGCCAGCCCCATGTGAGTTACTCCGGAGGCATCACGTATCAATTCGGTCAATAGATTGCGTTCCATAAGAATACGTTCTTCTTTTTCTGTGATACGCTGCGTGAGGCTATCAATATCGTTGCTGAGCTGCTCGATGCGTCCTTGATTCTGACCAATTTCTAACTCCAACTTGGCGGCCTGCGCTTCCAGCGATTCGATTTGTGACTGCAGAGTGATTCCCTGGCGCTGTTTCAGTCCGATGATCTCCTGATAGGCTTTGATCTTTAACTTTATTTGATTGAGACGGTCTTGACGATCTTTGAGCATGGCTTGATTTTCCGTGTCAACAGCAGCGCTCGCGAATGGAAAAGATACCGAAAAGATTCCGGTCAGAATGAGTAGCATCCATACAAAACAAGTCAGTTTTTTCTTTTGTGACATACAACTGTAGTATATCATGGTTCACGCGTTTAGACATTGACTAAATCTTATTAGTATGTTTAAATGTAAAAAGTACTTTATTATCCACTGCTGTTTCTTAGAGAAAGGGTCGTTATGTCCGGGAGTTTCATGCCGTTTTGTATGCTCTGCTTTCTTCTGGTCACTCTGTATTTGTCCAATGTGCCCATGAGTGATACCCATTTGCGACCTGCGGCATATCAATGCCTGAGATACGTGCAATCACTCGCCCTGATTGGGATGCTGATAGAGCCGCTCAGCGAAGCCTGCGGGACACTTCTTTGGGGATCCCTGACTGCCGGGTGTATTGGTGTCGCCGGTTTCTTTCTTTTGCCGCTGATCGCCCAGTCAAAGGTGGGCGACTCTGCGAGTGACTCAGGGAACAATCACTAGTAAAACATTTGTTAGAAAGCATGAAAGCCCAGAGGTTTCCCGAGGGCTTTTCTTTTTTCTTCTATTCCGGCACAGTATCATGCCCTGTATCGTGGCAGAGCGAGTTGTGTATATCAAGTCTCCTGTGAGGTTATATGTCCCAACTTTGTAAGCGCGGTATCAATACGTTGTAGTGTCATTGTTTTTCCGAGCACCCAGGCACAATCAAATGGTGAAGGCGAACGTTGCGCTCCCGAGAGCGCGACACGTAACGGCCATAAGAAATCACCCCGCTTGTCTCCGGCAGCCTCGAGCAACACTCTTTCGAGTTCCGCATGCGTTTCCCACGTGGGCGCATCGAGTGCGCTGAGGATGGCCCGGGCTTTCCCGAGCGCTTCCCCTGCAAGAGCCAGTGTATTTTCTTTCCAGCGGAGAAGATCGGTATCGTATGCTATGGCTTCGGTAAAAAAGAACGGATTTTGTTCTCCGAATTCCGAGAGTTTCGCGAGACGGTCCTGCTCTATTGTCAAAACCCGCTTGAGAGAGGCCTCTGTCCGCATGAAGTCCGGGGCTTGACGGACTAATCCTTTCTTCAGAAAATTTCCCGTTTTGAGTCGTGCGAACAGGGAATCGATATCTGCCCGTTTAATATACTCCGCGTTCATCCAGTCGAGTTTTTTGATATCAAAAACGGCTCCGGCTTTGTTTACTTTGGCGAGATCGAATTTTTCTCTCAGTTCGGCAAGGGTGAAAACCTCTTGCGTTTCTCCCTGGCCGGGGTTCCATCCGAGCAGAGCCACAAAATTGATCAGCGCTTCTTTCAGATACCCCTTGGCAAGATAATCCTCCACTGTCACATCTCCCTGTCGTTTGGAGAGTTTCGATTTGTCTGGATTGAGGAGAAGCGGCAGATGAGCGAATACGGTCGGCTGCCATCCGAAAGCCTCGTAAATCAATATATGCTTCGGAGTCGAAGGGAGCCATTCTTCCCCGCGGATGACATGCGTGATTTCCATAAAATGATCGTCCACCACCACGGCCAGATGGTATGTTGGGAAGCCGTCCGATTTGATGATGACCTGATCGTCCATATCCCGCGTATGGAATTTCACTGTGCCACGGATAAGATCAGTGAACTCGATATTGCGGTCATCCGGAATGCGGAAACGGATCACAGATGCCTCACCGGCCGTTTTTCTTGTTTCGACCTCCGATGGTGCCAGGGAGAGGCAGTGGCGATCGTAACGCGGTGCCCGTTTGGCTGCAATCTGAATCTCACGCATTTCCGTCAAACGCTCTGCTGAACAAAAACAGTGATAGGCCAGTCCTCTGTCCACGAGCTCGCTTGCATATTGCTGATAGAGAAGGAGTCGTTCGGATTGGATGTATGGCCCATGATTTCCGTGCTGCTCACAGACTCCTTCACGGAGCCTGAACCCTTCGTCACAAAAGAGACCAATAGTTTCTAAAACCGAAACCAGGCCTTCGGTCGCGCCTGAGACGAGGCGTTTTTGATCGGTGTCTTCGATACGCAACACAAAATCACCCCCCTGATTTTTGGCAAACAGATAGCTATAGAGGGCGGTGCGCAGTCCACCGACATGCAAAGAACCGGTCGGTGACGGAGCGAAACGGGTACGGATACGGTGAGTCATAAACAATATATCAGGAGAAGATTCATCAGTTTCTGCATTATCCCCTTTTTGAAGCCATTAATCAAGTATTGACAAAATGTTAATTTAAGAGCAAAATTTCAAACTAAGTTCTTTAGAAAATTTTCGAGTCAGTTACAGCACTTTTTTCGTTAGGAAAAGGAGAAGTCACCATGAATAGCGGTATATTCGTAGCAAAACATCTCCAGGCTCTTTTTGAGAAGCCGGAGTTTGTGGCAGATATGCGGGATGCTGCCAGATACAGGTATAATGCTCGTTTCTTGATTCGAGCCAATGAAGTTGCAGGGACTGACGGCGACATCGTGCTATTTGTGGCTTATCGTGGCATTATTTTAGTCCTCGCCGCCCTCGATGTGAAACCTGTGGACAACGCTGTTTCGGCCCAGACGATTGAACATATCTGCCAATCATACGGCGACGATGACCTCGAGTTACAGTTTGGGCATACCTCGTTTTTCTCCGGATTAGGCGGGAAACAAATGGCTTTGACTTACTGTCGAGAATTTCCTTCGCAGCCTGCAATGCTTGTGCTCATGATCGCCGTTTCTAGAAATCAACCAAGTGAAAGGAGGAGCCATGTGTCGATGATTGAGACGGACATACCACCCGCACAGGGAGAGAGGCCTCGCGGCACCTCGCGCTCAAGAACCCTGGGAAGCAGTGCTTCCAAAGTCTGAAAAAGAGACAATCAAAGCACATTAGGGCAATCCTCACCGGGTGCCCTTTTCATTTGTTTAAAATGCTTTTATAAGGAAACACGACTGTCGCGCGCCAGATTCTTTTCAAGCGTTGTGGTTGTTGCACCAGACGCCAAAGCCATTCGAGGCCGATGTGGCGCATACAGCGCGGAGCGCGATGGAGTTTGCTTGTTAAATAATCAAAGCTTCCCCCGACACCCATTGCGAGACGAATACTCCCTGGTTTGACACGTAGGCTTTCCGTAAAATATTCCTGCTCAGGTGCACCGAAATTACAGAACACGATCGTTGATTGTTGTATCTGAGTCCAAATATGGTGCGGTATCTTCTGAGTTCCATCCGACCAAAACGTCGCATGCATCTCGATGCCGGTTACTTTTAATACAGGGTATTTTTTTAGAAGCGCTTGTTTGATGGTTTCGTATGAAGATAAACCTCCTCGACGTACAACGCATGCTACGGCATACCCTCTTTTCTCTGCTATTCCGAGCAGCGATTCCATAAGATCGGCTCCCGGAAAACGTCTCACGCGTTTCCCTTTCAGGAGTCCGGCAATTACGATACCGATGCCGTCCACAACACGCAAATCGGCCGCGCGAAGATTGCTGGCAAAGCAAAAATCATTCCACGCGCGCACCATAAATTCTGGATTCACCGTGGCAATACGATGAAACCCTCCGCTCTTCAACCAAGCCTCACAGCGAATACATAATTCGTTGCGAGGCGACACATCGAATGTAAACCCGAAAAGCCGCATAAGGGGAAATTTACATCAGAGGTACGGATTCAAGTGGGCTATACACGCGCTTCCCGTCTTCCATGATACTGTCGTATACCACGACGGACTGCACGGTCTCCACGAGATGGAGTTTCTTGGTAATCACCGGTTTGACTTCTTGTTTTCGAAAAGCGGACTTTTTGACACGTGCCAACGTGATATGCGGACGATAGACTTTTGAGTCAGCGTTGACCACGAAGGAAAGTTCCCGTTTGAGAGCGGTATTCAGATTTCGTAATTCCTCACTTGGTTCTCCAGATAATTGAGCTGTCTTCGGGTTTTCGGCCTCTGGCATGAGTTCGATATTGGAGAAAGTGAGTTCGAATGAATCTATTTTCTCACAGAACATTCGGATTTTTTCGCAGATGTCTGGCACCATTGATTCAGGAATGAACCCAAGGAAAAAGATGGTGACGTGTAAATTCGTTGGGTGGGTCTTGAGAAAGATGTTTTCTGGCCACGCCGATATCTCTCGGGTCAATCGAGACGTGAGTACGGAAGAGAGCGGAATACCAATAAAAAGCCTATGTTGAGTCATAATGATCGAATTGTAGCCTAAAATAGCCAAAAAATCAATACTGATTCGAGTGACCAGCTGATCTGTAGAGCATACGCCAGTTCAAAAACTTGTTACAATAGAGTCGGCGTATGTTGAAAACCCATTTTTATCGCATCGAAGTCGCTCCCCTTACGATTCTGCCTCTCAAGCGATCGCCAATTTTTTCGTACTTTTCGCGTCAAGATATCCCCATCGGTTCTCTCATTCTTATTCCCTTTGGAAAACAGGAGCTGCGAGGTGTTGTGACGACTACCCTACCCTTAGATACCCCTCCGGCCGCTTGGATGAAAGAGGTGCGCTCTCTACTTGTTCCCCAACATCTAACGCAAGAACAATTGACCCTAGCCCAACTCCTGAGTCAGGAGTATTTCACTCCACTCGGGAAAACACTGGTGCATTTTGTTACCGAGGATAAGAAGAGAGTCACTACTGTTTCAGAGCCAATCAGCATCCAATACGAATCCAAGTACGCGCCATGTACTCAGGCACCAGTTTCCCTCAAACCCTTTGCTGCTCTTAAAAGAACGCTCGCTCCCCTTTCTCTTCCTGGTCAGTACGCACTCACTATTCATCCTCAAAAACGTGATGCTGCTCTGGCTTGTATCATACGAGCGCGACTCAAAAGATTGCGGGTACGAAAGACTGTGCTTATTCTGATCCCCGAAATATTTTCGGCTGAACTTCTCTCGGCTTCGCTTATTCACTTTGGCATTGAGCATGTTCTGCTTTCGAGTACACTCCCGAAAAAAGCTTTCTCAAGGGCATGGGAACAAGCTCGTGTCTCAGGTGCGGTGATCCTCGGAACACGGCAGGCTCTCTTTGCACCTTTTGCTGACCTTGGGACAATACTCCTCATCGATCCGTCTGACGATGCCTATAAACAGTGGGACATGAGTCCACGCTATAATGGCCGTCGTGTTGCCTCACGTCTTGCCGAACTTTTTCAGGCGGATGTTATTTCGGTTTCACCTTTCCTCGACACGATCCAAGAACATGCCAAGGCTTCTGTCGAAGTGAAACATATTGACCTCACCCATTCATTGCCACTTGCCCCACTTGAGATCATTAATCTACGTCTTGAGCGTTACCGAAAAAATTACGCGCCACTCTCGATTGCATCTCGGGAATATATCCAACACGCGCTTATTCGCCAAGAAAGAGTCGTCCTTATTGCGAATCAGTCTGGTTACTCAAAGATCACGATTTGTGAAAGTTGTAAGAAAATCTATCGCTGCACGCAATGTCAGGCGATCGTTCACCCAGAAAAATCAGGGCGTTTCTCTTGCTCGGTATGTTCCATGGAGACCTCTCTATTTCCCAGTTGTCCTGAGTGCGGCCATCTCAGATTTAAACAAATCGGTTTCGGAACTGAACGTATCGAGAAAGAAATTCATACCCTGTTTCCATCAGCGCAAGTGCGACGCATCGACCGCAATACGCACAGTACACAATCCAAACGCTCGCTTCTGGTCGATCAGCACGTCACCGGTGAGGCTGATATCCTTATCGGTGTTCCTTCTCTTCTGAACGTACTCGATGACGAGCGTGCCAAGACATTCGTTTTCATCGATGCGGACACCTTTCTTTCGTGGAATGATTTTCGCACAGATGAGCGTTTCGCTTGGCGTGTCTTTCGAGCCCGTCTCTTAGCCGGTGCCACCGGGAAAGTCTTTTTAGAAACCTTTCAACCGGAAAATTTTTTCTTCCGTACCTTGGCCTCCGAATCTCCAGAACACCTGATACGGGTATTCCTTCAAGATCGCAAGGCGCTCAACTACCCACCCTTCTCACGGCTCATAGTCCTCGAAGTCTTACGCGATACTCAAGCACAAGCCGATCATGACACAGAGAAGCTGGAAAAAAGCCTCAGGGCATTGCCAGAAAGCGAAAAATGGCGTATTTTCGTAGTGCGGGCATCTTCCCGTCATTCTCGAGGGAGGTATGTTTCGTACATCGTTTTTCGAGTGCCAGAGGCCATACTGCCATCTCAGCTTACCGATTGGCTCTCTACCCTCCCAAAGGATACCTTTATTGATCGAGATCCTCTGTCGCTTCCCATATGAACACGCGTACGATTATCACTGATGCCAATGCCACCGTCCTGAACCATAAGGCTCAGGCCGTTTCTTTGCCGATTTCTGATACGATTCGCACCCTCTTCGAGGATATGGTGTCTACGATGCGCCTGGCAGACGGAATAGGTCTCGCTGCACCGCAAATTGGTATCCCCGAACGCCTCTGTGTCATTGAAATCAGTGGCGTGGTCAGCAAGTATGTCAATCCGGAAATCACAAGTCGCTCACAAGAAAAAATCTTCTTTGAAGAAGGGTGTCTCAGTATTCCTGGAGTATTCTTCCCGATTGAACGGCATGAGGAAATCACGGTGAAATATTGGAACGAAAAGGGTCTCCCGAAACGGATTCGCGCGAATGGTCTTCTTGCTATCGTACTGCAGCATGAAATCGATCATCTTGATGGTATACTGATATGCAAACGCTTTCAGAAACAAAAAGATAAACAAGGAAAAATCTATGGACGCATCATCGAATAAAGGGGTCAAAGAGTCGTCCGTTGGTGTCCAAGGACATGTGTTACAAGTGCGGATCGTATTCATGGGGACGCCACAATTTTCCGCTACCGTTCTTCAAAGTCTTATTGATCATCAGTATCATATTGTCGGAGTTATCACACAGCCCGACAAACCGGTTGGGCGTCAGCAAGAATATAAACCAAGCCAGACAAAAACCGTCGCGCTTCGTTATGGCATTCCTATTTTCCAGCCGGAAAAAATGGATGACGAGACTGTTTCTGCCTTGAAGAACTGGGATCCAGATCTGATTATTGTCGCCGCCTATGGAAGAATTCTCCCGGAAAGGATACTTGCGATCCCTCGATATGGCTGTGTCAATGTACACGCCTCTCTCTTGCCGAAATGGCGAGGCGCGTCGCCGATTCAAAACGCATTGCTTGCGGGCGAGACCGAAACCGGCGTCACGCTCATGCTTATGGATAAGGGCATGGATACCGGAGACATCATCGCGACCGAAAAGACACCCATCGACCCCGATGAAACCCGGACCAATCTGGAGGCCCGACTTGCCGTTCTTGGCTCTGAACTTCTTGCGCATACGATTCCCCAGCTTCTCAAACATACACATGCGCTCACTTTTACGAAACAAGATGAAGCACAAGTAACATTGTGCCAACTCATTGATCGTGAAGATGGGCGTATTTTCTGGAATGATGATTCACAGTCCATCTATAATCGTTACCGTGCTTTGTCACCATGGCCGGGCATATTCACTCTTTGGAAGAACGGAAAAACATCGCTTCGACTCAAGCTTTTGTCCGTCGCTCATCTGAAAAAACCACCTATTACGAAACACCTTACAGGAGAAGTTTTTGAAATCGGCGAATCTATTGGAGTGCAAACTGGAACCGGGGTCCTTCTTCTGGAGGTCGTCCAGCTGGAAGGGAAGGAAAAGACTGATATTAAAACCTTTATCAATGGATACCGGAAATTCATCGGCAGCATCCTGCAATAAATCTGTTTCTTGATTCCCAATACACATGACACACCCTCGATCGCCCATCCCTGCTCCGAGACAGGAGAGTAGCGTACTCTTTATCGGTATGATTGCTATTTTGTGTGTCGGCATTTTTATGTTTTCTAAACCGCTGCTCAGGCGGTTTTCTGCTCCTCCCGCAAACACACCCGCATCAGAAACCAGCTCAACATCATCAATGAATGCTGAAGAATCGTTACCTTTTATTTCGATCCAAGACATATGGCGCTCTCTCGAACAAGGAAAAGAAGTGGTTTTCTTCGACATTCGTCCTCAAGAGCAATTTGAACAATCACATGTTCCACATTCGCAACTGGTAACGCCAGAGACACTTGAGGCTTCTCTTCCACAAGACCAGAAAACCATTTTCATCGTTTTTTCTCTGAACCAGGCTGATCAGCTCCCCTCGATCACTCATATACTCACCAAACGAAATATCCCTCATTTTTTCATTTCAGGTGGGTTTGAAAACTTACAAAAAGAGCGCTATCCGCTTATTTCTTTTGGTGATTTCAATTCACTAGTCGATCAATCTAAAGTCACATTTTTGACTCCAGAAGAGACCCGGAAATATATCGACACCACTTCGAATAAAGTGCTGTTTCTCGACGTAAGAAGTGAACAGGATTTTGCTCTTGCACGTATCGTTGGTGCCAGAAATATACCATTATCCGCCATCGAAACATATGCGGACTCACTCCCTCGGTCGACTATGCTTCTCGTGTACGGCACTGATAAAGAAAGCGCGTTTCAGGCGGCTGTTCGTTTATCTGACCTGAATTTTTCTTTGGTACGTGCCGTGATGGGTACCCCGCTTGATCTCGAAAAAGCTGGTGTTCCGGCAGAAAGAGGAACAGCCCGATAGAAGAAAGGGTGATCGGGTGATGTATACCAATACAAAAATTCTCCGGTATGCGGCCGGAGAATTTTACTTTTATTTTTGAATAGCTGGGTTGTTGCTCCCCTATTCAGCACTACTGTCAATCACGGCAAGAATATCTTTATTCGCGACAAGTAAATACTCATCAGAACCGATCTTTACTTCAGTGCCTCCGTATCGGTTGTAAATGACTTTCTGATTTACCACAACTTTGATTTTCTCGCTCTCGCCAATGGCACGAACCACCCCTTGTTGCGGGCGCTCTTCGCGCGCGGTATCAGGCAAAAATATACCCCCCGATGTCTTTTGCTCAGCTTTGTCAGGTAGTACGAGCACATTTTCTCCCAATGGCCTGATATTCGGTTTCTTCATACACTGTATTCTTACTGATTAGTAGCACTCGCTATTATAGAGTGCTAAATAAGAGTCGTCAAGTCACCCCAGATCAGGTCTACCCCAAAAAGAGTACGGCTTTGATACGTCGGACACCGGCTGCGCAGGCCTCTTCTTTCTGGATTTTCATATGTCCGAAACTTAAGATATCATCGGATGTCTGCACATGCGGACCACCACAGAGCTCTTGAGAATACACGATACCGTCCCTGCCCATCACGCGATACACAGTGACTTTTTCCGGATATTTCTCCCAAAAACTTCCTTCTACACCAGAGGCGCGCGCGGTTTCCTTGTCCATGATCTCTGTTGTGACCACGATACCAGAATCCAGAGCCGTGTTTACATATGTTTCAATGCGATCCAAAACATCACGCGATACTTTTTCTGGATAGGTGAAATCAAAACGTGTGCGCTCTGGGGTGATATTTGATCCAGCTTGATGCACTCCATTTCCGAGTTCCCGACGTAATCCTGCAAGTAACAAATGGGTCAGCGTATGAAATGCCGTTACCTTTTTGCTCTGATCAGCGAGACCTCCTTTGAATTTCCCCGCACTGGCCGTACGAGAGAGTGTCTGATGTCGCTTGAGTTCATCTTGAAACGAAACCAGATCGACCGTTTTACCGGCCTCACGTGCCAATTCTTCTGTTACCTCAATTGGGAAACCATATGACGAAAACAGCATAAAAGCGTCTGTCCCGCTGATTACCTCTCCAGACAACTTCTGAAACTCACGCAAGCCAATTTCTAAAGTCTTACGAAATTTCATCTCTTCTTGAGAAAGTTCTGAGAGAATATGTTTTCGTTCCAGGTCCAGGTTCGGGTACGCTGAAGCATAGGTGGCGATATAAGTCGCTCCGACTTGTTCGGTGAAACCTTGCTCAAAGCGCAGTGATTGTCCAAAACGCACCGCCCGTCTTATCAAGCGACGTACAAAATATCCTTGATCTTTGTTCGACGGCAAAATACCGTCACTGATCAAAAACACGGCGGCACGAATGTGATCGAGTACGACACGATATGCATACGTGTCTTCAGGATTTTCCCCGTATTGTCTTCCGGTTAGTTGTGAGATAACCTGGCGTGCATTTTCGAACAATGGGGTCATGAATATATCTGGATTATTCGCTTGGGCAGCTAAAAGTCGTTCCAATCCGCCACCGAAGTCGACATTTTTTTGTGCTAATTCATCAAAGCCATTTTCGGTTTTTTGGTATTGCATGAAGACATTATTCCCGATTTCCATGAAACGTCCGCAGTCGCAATTGACATGGCAAAAGTTTCCCGAAAAGGGAGTATTGGGAATGCACTGATCGCCAAGGTCTGGCCTAAAATCAAAGAACATTTCGGTGTCCGGGCCACCTGGTTCACCAACGGGCATAGCCGAAGGTATCCCTGCCCGACTCCACCAGTTTTTCTTCTCATCATAATAAAAAATGCGTCCACCCTGCATTCCATCGCGTTCTGGAAAATCGACAATCTTGGCTGAGATGCCAACACTCTGTAAGTGTCCCTGCCACAAAGCGGCCGACTCAGTGTCTTGGGGAATAGCCAAATCTGAATTACCCCGAAAACAAGAGAAGTAAAGTTGTTGAGGATGAATGTGAAGATCGTTCACCAAAAACTCCCACATCCAAGCAATCTGTTCTTTTTTGAAGTAATCCCCAAATGACCAATTTCCCAACATCTCAAAAAAAGTCGTATGTCGGTTGTCGCCAACCTCTTCGATATCCTGTGTACGAAAAGACTTCTGTGAATCCGTAATGCGCTTTCCGAGCGGATGAACAGCTCCTAGAAAATATGGGAGCATGGGCTGCATCCCTGAACCCGTGAAGAGTGTGGTGGGGTCATTTTCAGGTCGTAGCGAAGCAGAAGGAACGATAGCGTGTCCTTTCTCTGCAAAAAAATTGAGATAACGTTCTCGAAGTGAAGGAGTCATATTACAACAAGGTAATGGAACAGGAGAGACGGCACATTACCAGCCGAGCTCTTTCTCAATTTGATCATATTCCCAGTCTTTGATACGCCACCCAAAGATTTCCCGTAACGTTTTCATGGCATCTTCTATGGAAGTACCATAATGAATTTTTTCATTCAGTTGCTTCAAAGTATATTCAGAAAGATCAAGTTGATCCGACCGACTCGAATTCAATTTTTCGAGAAGAGTGACGAGTTTTTCGTGAGTACCCGGCATATTCAATGTGATTATAAGAGATTATCTGATCAGGTTCATGTGTTTTTTCTTGGCAACGATTTCAGCGGTGACTTGTTCAAGTTTGGCGCTTTGAGTATGAAGAGTTTCAGCGTTTCGATCAATGTCCAGAAGCAAACGTTTTTTTTGATCGCCAAGGGATCGCTGCTCTGCCCGCAATGTCATTACCGAACGTTCGAGTCGCTTCTGATCCGATGAGAGCATCACTAACTCCATCTCCAGTCTCCGTTTCGAAGCCAGAGCGGCCGGGTCTTTAGCTGTTTTGATGAGCATATTGAAATATATGAGTTTATTACCCAGTGTACCAAAAACTCAACGAGGTATCAAGCCATATTATGGTTCCGAGATCACTCGAACGGAGACGCGTTTCGCGCTAGATGGAATGCTTTGAAATAAAAATTCTGGCGAAAAATTCACTTCAATTTTTTTAATTTCCGGATGTGTTTCGAGTACAGCCTTAATGCCTGACTCATTCTGGCCCAACAGCTCATCCCGGATCGCTTCAGTTTCGATGGATGATGTCAATGTGAGTATCGCGTGAACATTGAAATCAACCATGTTTTCATCGTAGTGCGGAGTGATACCATTAAAAGAGAGTTTTGCGTCAGTTACACGAAAGGTAACTCCTTGCCTGTTGGGAAGATTCTGATTGGCAAGATTATCCTTCAGGATTCTTTCTGAGATAACAAAAGCACGCCCGACAAAGTCTCCTGTCGTCTCAAAACTCTCTCCCAAAGAACCGATGAGTGGCAAGGCGCTCTTTTTCGTATCGATGATCTCGATTGACTCCTCCATGATGAGTTCATCCGACAAAAGTTCTTGCTGCATGGCTTGTAAAAAATCCTGATGAGATTGATCTTTGAGTTTTTGTATAGCTCTCTCTGTGTCTTCTTTGGTGATACTCGTCATGCTGTCTCCCCCGTCTCCTCCTCCGGTGAATGTTTTGACTGATTCGCCGTGAAATTTTGCATATTTCGGACCGCCTCGGAGTCCTGGTATCACGAACTTCGTTGGAGCGATATTGTATTCTTCTCCTGGAGCATCCGCTACTACTACCACTTCCACCACTCCTGCTTCACGCTTTCCACCGGTCAGCGTCATGCCTGGGACCGTCACTGATTCCGCTAATCGGAAAATTTTCCCATCGGGACTTTCGAATCGGGTTGTGGCGATAAGCGGTTGTGAGTCGCTGGAATACTCATTTGAAATCACGATAGTACCACGCGCCTTTTGATTACCGGAAGTCATTTTACCGGTAGCATCTAGAGTGACAGTACTCGTGAAGTTTTTTTCAAGTTTACGAACTGGTACAGGCGTATCACGTTCCTCGCTCATTGGCACGAGAGTTTTACCCTTGAGTCTCATTTCAGTATCATGGGTGATTTCGTGTGGCGTTAAGATTACTTCTGCTTTTGGTATGAAAAAATATATGGCGGCGCCAGTGCCTGCTAACACGCCTATAGTACCCAAAATCCATGCGAACATCTTCCAAAAAGATTTATGGGTCGTTGCCGGCGGAGCCACGGAGTTTGACGAGGATGATGGAGATACATCGGGTAGTGTTGGTCGAGAAGATCTGGTTTCAGAAACAGCTGTATTCTGACCGAAGAAACGTTGAAGTCGCGGATCCTGCCCATTAGGAGACATGGCTGCTTCTGAAGTCTGTTTTAATGGGGCAACACCTGGGTGAAATGTCTCACCTGATGATAATGATGGGGTAACCCGCTCCTGTTCTGGTTTCAATGGTATCCCTTGACGCAATGGCACAGGAGGTGTCTGCCTAGAGTCGCGCAAAGAATTCAGCGATGTTTGGTACGAGGGTGACATATCTCGAATTTTGAGACGATGTTCACTTTCTGGTGATTCGGCAGGTTTCGTACGAGTCGATATCTCTTGTTGTGATGAGGCCAGAGCAGTACCTGATACAGCCTTTTGAGCGACAAAGGTATTGGATCCGATCTTGCTCGAAGATGGCATGGGCGGCGTTGGTGTGGCGGTGTCCATCTGAGATCTGTCTCGTGAAACAGATGCGGGTGCGCTTCCTGATTGACTGGATGATGGAGCCTCTTGGCGCAGTGAGCCGATCTCGGGAGCGTATTCTTTGGTTGCGAGACCTACTCGTTCAGCCAGCTTTCGTCCATTTTCATCTTGAGATATAATCGTGATCCGCTTGCCTTGTTTCTCGGCCTCACGATGAAAAAGTCGCAAGTTGACAGCGCTCTGGAGCACCAAAGAACGTTTTGGAAAAACAAAATAATTTTCAGCATCGGGTGAGGTTCTGAGATGTCCGATGACGGAAATGATTTCCTCATCCGAATCAATAAAAAATGTCTTTGCCATAGATACAATGGATCATTGATTTCGTTCGATGTGCCGCATACTACGTTGGAGGATCTTAGTGAGTACCTTTTCTTCATCCAAAAGCTCAATTAAGGCCAGATTTGCTAAGCCGATCGGGGTGATGTCTTGAGGATTATTCAATTCTCCAGTTGTATCAACGATACGGGCAATGTCTTTTGGTTGGAGATAATTTACTTGCGGTGTTCGGGAAAATGGTAATGTCTTCGCCCAGAGAGGCTCAAGGAGTGCCTCACGAATGCCCGGTAGTGCCGACCCTCCCCCACAAAGAAAAATGCGTGACGGGAGTAGATCTGTTTCAGCAAATTCTCCAAGCGACAGCTCAACACCGGCAAGCCAAATCTGACAATCATCGGCGAACAAGGTTGAAATGTTCGTGAGATCATCAGGATGCAGCTTCCCATTGGCATAATCGATTTTCATTCGCTCAGCGACGTCAAAACTGAGATTGAATGCCTGGGCTATTCTCTTGGTAAAGGCGCGTCCACCAAGCGCGAACATTTTGGTTCCCTCTAATCCACCATTCCGAACCACGGCGATATCGGTTGTTCCGCCACCAACGTCAATGAAGATGGCGCTAAAATCATTCATGTCATTCACCTCGACTGAGCGCGCTACCGCATACGGCTCGGCAGCAATAGAAAGCAGATCCAGTCCAAGCGCCTTCGCGATTGTTTCGATTGCACCGAGGTGAATGAGTGGTGCATAAGCGTTAAAAATGCTCATTGAAACCTCTTTTCCTTGGAAATTGGTTGGGTTTTGAATATGATATCCATCAATACTCACGCTTACCACGGCCGCATTGATGAGTTTTACTTCAATGCCCTCCTGACCTGTCTCCCAGGCTAGTTGTTTTCCGATACGCTCGAAGGCTTTTTCTTGAACTTTTGTGATGATCATCTTCAACTCGGAAGAACCTATTTCAAGGTTTGTATTCATGCGATTGTAATGCACAGTTGTCGTAGTTCCTTTGACGAGTTCTCCGGCGATACCGATGATACCTTTGCTAATCTTTTTTACCTTGGCTCGTTCAGTTGCTAAAGCGATAGCCTGACGGGCACATTCAATAACGCCGTTGATATCAGCAACCGCTCCGCTGCGCATATTACCGGTTTTTTGGTGTATTTTTCCGACACCGATTACCACACCGCGACCTTCCTTTGCTTCAATGCGCACAATCAAAGCCTTGACCACTTCAGTGCCAATGTCGAGAGCCAAGATAATCTGTGGGCTGCTCCCAAACGAGAAAAATTTCATACCGCTCTTCTTTTTGTTTTGAATTGGAACGAGTATGGTAGCAGTATACCACAAAAAGCAGTGTTTCGACTAAAAGGATTCCACCTGTACATTGGGCAGTAAGCGTTCGCAGTCAGCACTTTTTTGTAATCCAGCGATAGCGCCGTATTGCGTGATTACTCCACCGCTATTGAGTATACCCATAGCCAGAGCTTTCGAGAGAGAACATTTTTGCATTTGACCCGCGAGAAAACCCGAGGTAAACGCGTCTCCGGCTCCGGTACTATCAACAACCGGCCCGAGTGAGTGAATCGGGGCATGCAGAAATTCTGTGCCATCGGTGGCCCAGGCACCACGAGCTCCGTCGGTCAGCCCAATTATACGCGCTCCTTTTTTCAGCAGTGTTTCGAGTAGAAATCGCTCATTATCGAGACGATCGCGATCTGCTCCGGGTTCATGCAGGAGCAGTTCGATCGCTTCGTCTTTGTTGAGTACCAAAACATGCGTACGTGCTATGAGCGAAAGCATCAACATCGGATCTTCTTTCAAGTTATGTTGTCCCGGATTGAGAGCGAGTTTTGCGTCCGACTGATCCAAAAAATCGACAATAGTGGCTATGTTTTCCCTCCAAGAACCATTCAACGCAGAAATAAGGAGGTATTTCGTACTCATTAATTTACTCCTGTTCACCACGAGACGTTCATTCGCATTTCGATTGTGAAAAATAATCCGATCTCCGGATTGTGTCAGAACCACGATAGCAGACAAATCGGTCTTGATGCCCGTCTCCCGCTCCACGAGGTCTGTCATTACAGATTCTTTTTTTAACTCTCCGATAGCCCACGCACCTACTTGATCATCGCCGATATGCGTGTAGCATGCTGAACGAATCCCCAGTCTTGCGAGACCAATAGAAACATTGGCAGCTACCCCACCGATGGCTTCGTACCGATGAGGCACACGAAACTTACCTCCAACCTCGAAAGCAGCTTTTCGTTTTGAAGTAATATCCTCCGGGGTCTCATAAACAAGATACTCATTACTTGGGAAAAAAATATCCTGAGAACAAGAACCGATACAGATCACCTCCGGCTTTTTTGAGAAAGAAAACATAGGGGAGAAATAAGAAGATAATGCGAGAGACAACGAGTGATGTTATTGCGTTGTTTGCTCAGAAAAAATATGGAGTAAACGGTTGTACTTCGCAAGACGTTCGCCACGTGAGAGAGAACCGGTCTTAATGAAATGCGCCCCGGCACCAACGGCTAAATCGGCGATAAAATCATCCATTGTTTCACCGGATCGATGTGACACAACTGTTTCAAGACCATGGGAGTGCGCCAGCGTCATGCAGGCGAGTGTTTCCGAGAGTGTCCCAATCTGATTCGGTTTGATGAGGACGCTATTGCAAGATCGGGCTTCCAGAGCCCTCTTGACTCGCTTGATATTGGTCACGAGCAAATCATCCCCGATCAAGAGGATCGGTTTTCCCCATTCGGCCGAAGTACCGGTGAGTTTTTCACGCATTTCACACCAGCCATCCCAATCTTCCTCGTGCAGACCGTCCTCGATGGAGACGATATGATACTTTGTAATCCACTCATGGTAAAGATTAATGAGACGTTCGCGGGGAAGACTCACCGACTCAGGTTTCATCTGATACACGTCCTGTTCACGAGCATAAAAAGAATTTGCTGCGATATCAAGTCCAAGAAATACCTGTTTCCCTGGTTCATATCCGGCAGCATCTATAGCCCGAATGATGACTTCAAGTGCTTGAGCATGACTTTCGAGTCGAGGCGCAAAACCACCTTCATCGCCTACGCCAGTTGAAAACCCATCGCGTTCCAAGATGCTCTTCAGCGCATGAAAGATTTCACTGCCAGCACGCAATTGCTCCGGATAGGATACGATTCCTGCTGGTACGAGCTTGAATTCCTGGACCGAAAGTCCAGAATCACTATGTTTGCCTCCATTGAGGATATTGAACATGGGCAACGGAAAATGAGCCACATCAAGAGTGACATTTGTTAACTCAGCGATATATTGATACAGCGGTATATGCCTATCAAGGGCAGTTGCTCGAGCAGCAGCAAGCGAAATACCGAGTAACGCATTGGCACCGAGACGGGATTTATTTTCCGTCCCATCGATCTCAAGCAGGAACGTATCAAGCGCAGATTGGTCTGCAGCATCTTTTCCGATAAGAGCATCGCGTAATTCGCCATTCACGCAACCAACCGCACGCAGCACACCTAAGCCGGCATAGCGCGCATCATCTCCATCACGCAGTTCATGTGCCTCAAAAGTACCGGTAGAAGCTCCTGAGGGTACCGCAGCCACTGCCACTTGCTCATTTTCGAGTACTACAGTTACCTCAACTGTTGGATTGCCCCTTGAATCAAGAATTTCGTGAGCATGTATATCTTTTATATGTGCCATATTCATTCGGACATTTAAATCAGTTAACTCAATGAGAACATCACTGCTCAATTTTGGAATTTTTGAGCGCTGTGATACCCGGCAGTTCCTTCCCACTCATGTATTCAAGCATCGCCCCACCTCCCGAAGACACAAAACCAACCTTACCCGTAATGCCAGCTGCTTCAAGTGCCACCAATGATTCCCCGCCTCCGATGACCACCGATGTGTCTGTTTCAAGAATGGCATGCAAAATAGCAGAGGTTCCTATATCATAGGGTTTTTCCTCAAACTTTCCCATCGGACCATTCCACACAATCGTTTTCGCGGTCTTAATAATCTTGAGAAAATACGCAATAGTCTGCGATCCAATGTCAAAACGATCTGCCGTACTAAAATCTATCGGCAGCAGCACTCTCTCGGAAAAGACTATTTTTTCATCAATGGCCTCATTGGCGATTTTCCCTCCTACTAGGATACAGTCGTAATTCGATTCGAGGGCTTTAATCAAAGGAAGTTTTGTTTCAATTTTCGCTCCTCCGATAATAGCGATGGCTGGATGTACCGGGTGAAGCCTCGTTTGATCGAGCCGTTCCATTTCTTCGAGGAGGCGAAAACCAGCGAAGGAAGGCAAGAATTGAGGAATAATGGTTACCGAAGCATGATTGCGATGACACACGCTAAACGCCTCGTTCACAAACACATCGAAAGGCAGTGCGAGATCCTGAGCGAGCTCAATATCTCCACTCTCTTCACCTTTTTTGAAACGAACATTCTCAAGCAAAAGCAACTGTCCTGGCTGTTGATTCTCAAGTGCTTGCGATACCATTTCCCCAGTACAATCGGGCACGAAAATGACTTCTTTACCAGTCGTGCTCATCACGCTTTTTTTCAAGCGTTCTGTTGATGACATTGCGTCAAAAACTCCTGCCTCAGGCCTGCCAAAATGTGTCAACAAGGCTATTTTTGTTCCCGGTTGTTCTGTGAGAAATTGAAGTGTCTCTTTGACGACATGAAAACGGAAATGCTCAGACGCACTTTTAATATTATCAAGTTCGACATTATAATCGACTCTCAAAAGAATCTTTTTCCCTCGAAAGTCCCCTTGCTGTAGATTTTTCAACATACGATTATTTACTCATGGATCAAAAATAGACCGCGTCCCCTTGCATCATATTCATTATAAAGTATTTTTATGAACTCGCGCCATGATTCCGCTCCTATGAGCCCATGCCCAAAATAGCCACCATTACGCCAAACAAAGCGGTCATCGCGGTGAGTATCCATGCGCGCATTACCACTTTTGGTTCAGGCCAGCCCTTTGCTTCAAAATGATGATGTAACGGTGCGGCCAAAAATACCTTGCGACCAAAAAATCGCTTGCTCGTGAGTTGCAAAATCACACTTGCGGATTCTAATCCGTAAATAGCGACAATAATAAACAGGGAAATGACCGAATTCGTGAGGAGTGCTACCACTCCCAGTGTAGTCCCAAGAGCGATGGCGCCAGTATCACCCATAAAAAATCGGGCGGGATAGATATTGAACCAAAGAAAAGCGAGTAACGCTCCAGAAATCGCTGCACAGAAAGCTGCTAGATCCATTTTATTGTGCATATACGCGATACAGGTGAAAGCGGTGAACGCGAGTAGGAGTACGCCTCCATTGAGTCCATCCAATCCATCAGTTTCATTCGAAGAGATCGCTGTGTAGAGGATGACGAAGATAAAAAGAGGTATATACCAGATACCAATGCTGAAATCTCCGACCGCAGGAACATGAAGTGAATCCCAACCAAGCTTGTAATAAAACCACCATGAACCGATGCCGGCAATAAGAAAGAGCCACCAAAATCGGAAGGCAAAACGCATGCCACCCCCTTTATTCGAGCCAATGTTTCGTACACTCCAGTAATCATCAATCAACCCGAGCAATCCTGTTGTCACCAAAGCGAAAAGCGGCAACCACGTTTCACGCCGTCTGAGAAAATCAAGCTTGGCAATAAAATTCGTCTCGGTCCACTGCGCAAACAATGGAAAGAGGTAATGCGAAGCAAAGATTAAAATCAGTACGCTCAGCCAGACAATCACACCGCCCATAGTGGGCGTGCCTGCTTTTGAGGCATGTAGTCGACTCACAAAGGTGAGATTGTCACCTTGCACACCGGTTTTTTTTATTTTGATACCGATCTTATATCGATACAGCACGTGTGTCCAAATAGGAGTTATGATGAAAGCAAGTATGAAAGCCAAAAGACCAGTCATGAGAATCTTCATGATATTGGCTATTTCTGGTATATGCTGCACTTGTGCAATATTGAACATGTATGTGAATCAGCGAATCAATTATTTCCACTCGAAAGCCCTGAAGCTCCAATCAAACATCGAGCGAATACTTTGCCAACGCAACTGATCATCCAGAACAACGGCTACAACACGGTGATTTGAATCGGGATGTCTGGCAACCGCAAGAAGAGAATACCCGGCCAATGGCGTAAATCCTGTTTTGGTACCAATGAGATTCGGCATGTGTCCGAGGAGTTTATCGGTATTGAGAATATCATGGTGATATTTCCCATCTACCGAAGAGATTTGGGTTGATTCTACCCGCATCAATTCCCAGAGCAGATCATATTTAAGAGCTTGTGTGACCATTTTCGAGACGTCTCGGGCGCTAGAATAGCATTCGGACTCACGCCCATCCAACTCGAGGCCTGAGGGTGTACAAAAATGTGTTCTCACCATACCAAGCTCCGCAGCCCGTCTGTTCATGATTGTAGCAAATCCTGATTGGGTTGTCCCGATATGCTTTCCAAGGGCGATAGCGGCATCATTCGCGCTATTCATTAAAGATGCTTTCAAAAGATCAAGTACGGTCACCTGTTCGCCAACCCTCAATCGCTCACCCGTACAGTACCCGCTCCGCGGACAACCCACACGCGTTCCTTCGGCGAACACGGCTTCCTCATCAATAGTCACTCTTTCATTCAAGTCCTGAATTGATTCGACAACAATCAACGCTGTCATCAATTTTGTCAACGAAGCAATTTGTCGACGTTCATCAGCGCGGTTTGCATATAACGTTTCCTGAGAATCAAGGTCGATAATAATAGCCGCATGCGCAGTCGGCATCAAAAGACTTGGGGCATACGGCTTTATCACAGGCTGATATGTGGATGCTAGAGCACGGTCCTCAGTCACCACCGGACTCACTTTCGCTATTTCCGGAGAAAACGCGGTTTTCTCATGTGACACTTCTTCTGATAAGGGTGTTCGATCCGACCGCATGAGACTAGCAAAAAACAGGAAGATTTCCTCTGAGTTCCACCATAATACCGTACATATAAAAGCAACTGCGAAAACTTTCAGACGCATAAACGGGATATATTCAATCAATCAGGTATTCGAGACATCGGTTACGGGCGTGGTCTGCTTTGATTGCTGCGATACCTCACCCGTAGTCTCGAGGATTCGTGACAGCCGTACATCATTCCGCAATACCGAGAAATCTGGTAATTCATCAATCGAAGATACATCAAGTGATTGAAGAAATCTGACTGTTGGTTGGTACAGATAACCACGATGATCATCCGCATTCCCCTTACGTTCAATTAAGCCTCGAAGGAGTAAATTGCGTAGTGTAAAATTGCAATTCACCCCCCGGATCATTTCGATCTCTGAACGGGAAATAGGCGCTTGATACGCAATAATAGCCAGTACCTCTAGTGATGCTCGACTCGGCGTCTCCTGAAGCGTTGCCTTGGTCAACTGCTCAATGTATTCCGCGTATATGCCTTTAGTTGCAAGCGAGATACTAGTATCGTGGATAATAACTCGCAAACCTGTCGTTTCATCACGATTGAGTTTTTCGCGCAAGGCCACGACCAGTTCAGCAAGTTCCGTCGTCGTAATATCGAACGTCTTCTCAAGACGAGCGAAAGAAATCGGCTCTCCGCTCACAAAAAGAATGGCCTCAAGCGCACCGATGAGCTGTTTCTTATCCATATCCACAACAGGAGAATCAAACTGTACTATCCTTACATGACACCAAACGCAAGCGCATCAATAAAATGAACACCCGCGTCAATACCCACACACTGCTGGCAGTGCAACGGGGGTTCCTCAAGTATACCTCATTTCCCATGTGGACGACAGGGAATGTCCCTTGAATGGCGTAAATCTCGCAAGCACACCCCAACTCATCTCGGACCAAAAATCATCACTTCTAGTCTCAAAACAATGAGTTTTCGCGTCCCTTATTTTAACCTCGAAATTCGGTATTGCCCACTACTCAGAAGAAGCTCAAGTGGTTTTGTTTTGACATATTCGGCCTTAGAGGGCTGCTTTGCAGATTCTGGAGTCTCGATGATGTATTCCGCCTCTGGATCATTATACCCATAAATATACGAATTGGTAAGATCGACAACTTTCTTCCCATTTTTTGCATCGACTGCGACCTTTTTGAACCCGGGATAATCTCGTTCAAATTTTCGCAGAAGATCAGTGAATTCACCTTTATAACACAACGGATTTTGCGAACATGACTGTTCTTTACCCTTATGCGATACCCAACGCCATTGGATATTCGTCCCGATGAGTATCCCAGGAATCGCTGCGAAAAGAAACAATATAAATAGAAAGATCCGGATGCTTCGTTTGACATCTACTTTCATCATCAGCGCAAAACCAATCACGTGTAAAACGAGCAGACTGAATGACGTCATTTTCGCCAAATTCAACGTGCCGTAGGGTGTCGAAAAAAGAAAAGGGACCAGAAAACCTATGGCGACCGTACCAAAAAAAATCGGGTATGTCCTCCAGATGACTTGTTTCCGATACACGGCGTATCCAAGGAGTATAATCAAACACACCTCTAAAAGAAAACTTTGAAGATACCAAACGGAGTATTCTCTCACGCGTAAAATTTTTCTTTCGGCGGGGTATCCCCAATCGCTTGGCATACGCAGTGAGAGCGGACTGGGAACGGATATTTCTTGTGGTTGCACCTCGTGTGAAAGAAAGGTTTGACGAAAAAAACCACTCGTACTCGTGACAAAGTTTCCAACCACTCCCCCTGTCAGATATATTCCCGCAATAATTACGCTTAAGAAAATACTTATGAGAAAAAGTGACAAGATTTTTTTCTTGCTCGTTTGTATGATGCTCCAAGTAACAGCCAGAATGAATACGCCCAAAACGAGTAACGCAAATATTTCACTGATCAAAAAAAATCCGATAAAGAAAACTCCTAAGAATATGAACTCGAGGATCGTGATTCGTTTCAAATATCGTAACTTTTGCTCAAGAAAAAAAATAAATGCGACTGAAAGAATGAGATTGATCCACGTGATTCCGGTCAAGGAGAAGGTGGTGGGAGGATTGAGTGGCCACCCAGACGCGAGTTGTTTGAAACTCCATATGTGACTTACTGAAAAACTATCCAATAGAAAGAATGAGCTCCCGGAAAAAAGAACGAGGATAGAACCAAATGCGGCAACCATGTCCCGCTTGATCCAATGAAGGAGTATTCCGTACAAAAGGACAAAGGCGGCAATGAAATAACTCAATTTGAAAATATCCAACGACTCAGACACACCTGCGACTGTCAACGTCTGAATAGCGGCGCTAGCAACCTGTGTGCCGTAGTGATAGCTATGCACGTAGTCCTGATGCGGAGAAAGCGGATTCACCATCGGAAAGATACCGTTTTCGACAAATGACTTCACCACCGGACGATGCAGCCATTCATCTAAAATCGAAGTGTGGTATATCTGAAGAAAGAAACATAAGACGGCCAAAAGTCCTATACCGAAAAACATTTTGTGCGCAGAGGCTCTGTGGAGGAGTGATGCTTGTTTCTGCAGAACGAATCGAGAGAACAGTATCCAGGAAGTAAGTAGATATGTCCCAGTAAAAATCTGAAGTGCGGGAATTTTCCACGGGAACGCGTACAATACCGAAACCGCGCCAATCACATACAGACAGAGCGACATAAAGTATGCTACCCCAGAATCAAAAAAAATATTCCCGAAACGGAATTTGTATATCTGTAGGATCCCGAGGCCCATCCCAACCATGCCGCCCCAAAATAGACCTGCTAACACCCCTTGAATCAAAAAATCAATAAGCATACGGTTTTTCGACTTACAAGAAATACTTTGCCTCCTCAAACAATCCGGACCGACTCGTCAGGCATGATGATACAATGCTACCTCTACGCCTTTTATTTACTTCTGTCGATTTGAAGTCTCTGGTGTCACAAAAGAACGGAGGTACTCCGCATATGCTGTATTCCAACCTGTATCGGTTACATACCGTGTGAATACCTTCTGTCTCGCCATTTCACCCATCAAGATCCGAGCGTGTCTGTCCGTGATCAGATGTTCCAATTTTTCAACCCACGCATCTGTGTCAGACGCAACATATCCATCTACACCATCCTCGATAGCCTCACGGAAGGTCTGGTTCGCTACCGCGACCGTTGGGACTCCCACTACACCAGCCTCAAAAAATTTCAATTCTGACTTTGACTCACAAAACGGATTATTTGACTCAAGCGGCGCCAAATTGATATCGAGCGTGCTGATATGTGTAAAGAGTTTTTCACGCGGTAAAAACGGTACACGTTGAATTTGAGATGCAAATGGTAAGAGCGCGTCTTCAATCTTGATGGGTCCGGTCAGCACTAAACGTATTTCAGGAAAACGTTTGAATAAGCGGATCAGCGCTTCGGTAATGGTGGAAAAATCCTTATCATGGCTCGGTGTACCAGCGAGATATCCGATTCGGATCGTACTGCCTTCTCTGGATACAACATGCGGCCATGTACGTTTTGCAAGTATGATATCATGTTGCGAAAGCTTATTTGGTACGATAAAAACCCGTTTACCATGATCGCGCAACTTGTCGGCCAAAAAACTGGTCGTAGTAGTTGCCACTTTTACAAAAGGATCCGCCAAAATCTCTCCGCCGACACCGTGTTGATAGAGTTTTCGTGCCAACACATTCATATTCCGGTAATAATCCGTATGGATGATAAACTCCGGATCGTACACCAGGTCATCAGTCTCAAAGATAATTTCTTTTTTTAATTCTTTCAATCGTTCGAATAATGCCTTCGCTCGTCCGGTATGGAGCACTCGGTGAAACACAAAAACGGAAAACTGATCCGCATACGAAAGCAGAAATGGATTATCTGAAACCGTCACGGAGGTCTTGAATCCCTGAAGTCTCAACTCTTCCGCGATATTTTGACATCGATACCGAGCACTATCCCCGACCCCGCCAGAGATAAAGAGTATGTCACCAGCCCGAACACGTCGAAAGAGCGTAAAACCAGCGTCCAAAATCCTTCGTCCCCCGCGAATCAAGCCATCATTTTTCAGGACATGCCACGCTTTTCCAATTTTTATAAGGAAGAGGGTCATAGTTTCAATTGCTATCTTTCATATACCATACCAAGTGGCTCTTTCGAGTCGACAAAATATGTTAAAAAGCCCAAATCGACATCCAGAGGGCATCTCTCGTTACTTTTCTACTTTTTCGGGTGTATTCGAGACATATCTATTTTTCAACGTTGGTATCCCTGAGGGTGTCCAGCGTACCACTTACAGAGACTTTCGATACTCTCTCGAAGAGATTTTTTAGGTTGGAAACCAAAAGCAATCTGTGCCTTACGCGAATCAGCATAGATTCTGGCATATTCTCCCTGGCGTGGTTCTGCTACTGATTTTGCTATAGTCGTACCACAGACAAGCTCCACCTCAGAAAGAATTTCTTTGACTGAATAGCCATGACCATTACCAAGATTAAATACATCGCTGGTGCCACCCCGTATCAAGTATTCATATCCTTGAAAATGCGCCTCTGCGATATCTTCAACGTCAATGTAATCTCGAATAGGCGTTGTGTCCGGCGTATCAACCGTTCCACATGTAAACACAAATGGCTCGATTTTCAAGGCGCCGCGCACGGCATTTTGCAGTAAAAGTTGGGATGGTTTTTTACTATCACCGATGATACCATCCCTCGACGCACCACAAACATTAAAGTACCGAAAAATAATGAAGTGCAATGCGTTTTTCTGCGCGAAGTCCCGGATCAATCTTTCAGCCACGAGTTTGGATTCTCCATACGGACTTACGGGCTTCGTGGAGTGGGATTCATCTACCGGAGGCACCCGTGTTTCGCCATATACCGCACAAGTCGAAGAAAAAATCATTTGTTTGACTCCAAATTCGTGCATCGCCTCAAGAAGATTGCGCGTGCCTTCGACATTGTTCGTCATGTACCGCTCAGGCTCTTTTATGGATTCATGAATCAAACACAATGCCGCAAAATGAAGCACTGTGTCGATCTGATGCTTTGAAAAAACACTTTTTACCCATTCTCGGTCAAGCAAATCCCCTTGCTCAACCGAAAGTGTACCAAAACCCGCGAGAATATCCGTCGCCTCATGATATCCACGCGAAAAATTGTCCAGAATGACGACTGAGAATCCTTTTTCCAAGAAAAGCTTCGCTGTATGACTTCCGATATACCCCGCTCCCCCAGTGATCAAGATCGTGTGCATATACATTTAAAATGCAGTTGGATAGAAAACGACGAATTCCTCTTCGTGCTCGCTGCTAATCTTGCCTGAAAATCATATGTGTAAACATATGGATCAACGAGAGAACAAGGGCGCCCAACAGGGCGACCCAGAAAGTCTGCACCTCAAACCCCTTGACGATACCGCCCAATACGAACAGGAGCAGTCCATTGATTACGAAAGTAAAAACTCCGAAAGTGAGCAGATTAATCGGCAAAGTCAGGAGAATTAAAATGGGCTTGATAGTAATACTGATCACCCCCCACAGGAAAGCTAACAGCAAGGCGGTGCCAAAATTTTCGACACTGATACCTGTGACAATGTACGGCAAAGCCAAGAAAGCAAGTGCGGAAATAGCCCACTTAAAAAGCAACATCATACGCGTTAGAAAAAACTTACTGCTACTAATTAGAAAGAGTACTCACTTGCCCCTGTAAGCGTAGAGTATACCATGTGAGCAAATCACGCGACAATATCACCTTAATTCTTCCTGCGACGCATAAGGGATTTGGCAGTCTTGAGACACAAGATAATATCCAGCCAGAGCGACCAGTTTTCGATATAGTACACATCAAGTCGATACTCATCCTCAAACGGGAGATCAGAGCGCCCTGATACCTGCGCCATACCAGTAATACCCGGCTTGATGGTAAGTAGACGTCGATGATATTCGTTATATTTATTGACTTCTCGTTGCTGATGCGGCCGCGGACCAACCAAACTCATCTCGCCTTTCAGCACATTGAAAAACTGCGGTAACTCATCAAGTGAGTACTTTTCTATAAAGGAGCCGATTCTGGTCTTCCGTGGATCGTCCTTGATTTTGTAGAGAGGTCCTTGACGAACGCTTTGTGTTTGAATCAGTGACTGTTCGAATCGAAGCGCCTCCTCAAAATTGGGATTGCTTCTATCAATACACCATTTCCACCGCATGTAACGAAACTTATATACGAAGAACTTTTTACCGTCCTGACCAACCCGCTCATTCAAATAGATAATCGGTCCAGCACCATCCTCTAAACGGATCAGAAGCGCAATAATTCCCATTATCGGTAAAACAATGATGGTAAGCACTGAACCGGCCAAGAGATCAAAAGCGCGCTTCATCACCTTCCCCCATCCATCGAGTGGTGTGTGTTGATATTCGATAATCGGTTCACCGTTCAAAATACCAACCTGCATCGAAACTCGTGCCGCTTGCAGCGTTGTCGGAACGAAACGATAGCCCACATTGTTGATCTGACAATAATCGAGTAACTTTTCATGTTCATCATCAGTCAACATCGAATCACACACGATCACTTCATCGAGTCCTTTCTTCTGGCGTATTTCCTTTATCTGATGCAGGGACACGCCAGACACTTGCGCCACTATCTTAAAACCAAGCTCGCGACGCGTCGAAAGATAACGTTTTATAGCCTGCATTTTTCCGTTGGTTCCCACGAGCAGCACACGGTGTACACCCATTCCTTTCTTGAGCAGATAAAAACGCTGAATCCGAGCAATTAAATAACGGCCAAGAATAACGTACAATACCGTAAAAGCCCATCCAGCCAAAATGATAAAGCGCGACGAGAACCATTCCCGTTTTAGAAAAATCGATACGATGACCACAACCAGCACAAGCGATGTTGCCTGAAAGACTTGGTAGGCTTCCCGCCAAAAACGTCGCGTTGTCTGCATCTGGTATAATCCCTCAACCGCAAAGATAAGCACGAAAATCGGTGCGACAAACAGGACTACCCCCATAAAATCAAACAGCGTAATATCGTAGAGCTTAGGTCGGAGTGAGAGAATCTGTGGAACATTGCGCACATAATACGCGCTCAAAGCTGCCAATGAAATCATCAACAGGTCAACTGGAACCTGAATACCACTAAAAAATATTTCTGATCGTTTCATAAATATATTTTCTACCAAAACATTTCTTGATACTTTTTCAGGACAGGTCTATAAGCCGGATTCTGTATCCCGCACCTTTTTTAAACCACCTCTCTCAGGAAGCCGCCATATTTGATCCACCAGGTGGATCGAAGTGACAGACAAGCTCCTTCAGAAACATGAGAGATATGCGCGCAAAAAAGGTGCGGGACGATTGCCATTTATCTTGATCGGACGATTACTCGCCGATTCTGTGCGGCACTTCTGGCTCCGAAAATAGCAGAACCAGACACGACCTTGCACTCGGATAAGGATTTAGCCGTTTCACTCCAGACATCACTGTCTGACTCACCCCGACACAGTATCGGGGTGGCTTGTCTTCGCAGATCAAGCCGTCTCTGTTCGCACCTCGCGCCTCACGGCGTCCGGGGATTACCCGGTACCTGCTGCCTCATCTTTCTTCTTACGGAATTATGAAGAGGCGAGTGTCCGGACTTTCCTCACTTTGATTTTAACACCAAAGCGCGACAATCCGACCTGTCCTGAAAAAGAACCGTGAATTGCAATTATATACTTTTTCGCAAAAAAGTCAATATATAGAGAACGGTTCTACACACCCAAGTCTATCACACAATATCTTTTTTTCTGCATTATAACACAAAAAATAGGCTCTTTATTCTGGTCTATTACGGTGTCTCTATCGGATCAATCACAAAAAATGTCTCTTGAGAGAGCATATTTTGTGCTCAGACACGCTTAGTGATGCAGCTGTCCTCCAAGTCGCGTATCAACAGCCGACACGATACGATCAAAAACGATGTCCATTTCCTGACTCGTGAGAGTTCTCTCATCGGTGCCGAACGACAAATGGAAAGCAAAATTACGCGTACCTTCGTGCTCGAATATATCGAACAGTTCTACCGCGCGAAGCAAAGGTGCTCCGACTTCCCATATCAGGCGTTCGACTGCCTGACATTCTTGTTTTTCTGAAAAAACCAGTGAGATATCCCGCGTCGCAAACGGAAATTTTGGCAAAGGCCGGAACACAGTCTCCGTCTGCACCGCTTCTCGAAGCGTATTCGCATCAAAAACAGCAACGGCTACCCCGGCGGTAATGTCAAAATTCCGCATGATAAACGGCATGAGTACTCCAAGAGTTCCTAATTTCTTTCCTTGAGATACAATGTCGACGCTTCGGGTTTGATGCCACTCATCTCCGAGAGGAGGAACGAGATGTGCGATGAATGTAACATCGGCGATATGTAAGCTCTCGAGAAAATGCCCCACCAAACCTTTAAGCCGGAAAAACTCTCGTTCTCCTGTTTCTTGTGATACCGAAACCAGTCCGAGCATTTTCGTTTCTCGCACTTCAGTAAGTTTCGATTTTTCAAATACGCTCTCCCATTCGAACAAGCGAAAGCTTTCCGTATATCGACCATTCTCTTTCACTTTTCGAAGCAGGCTCGGAAGCAAACTTTTCCGGAGGTATGCCTGATCCGGACTCAATGGGTTGGTAAGCATGATATGTCCGGTTTCATGAAAACCAAAAGCCTCTATTTCCGACAATCCATAAAAAGAATAAGTCATGATTTCATTAAATCCGCCATGCACCAATATGTTTTTGGCCTGACGTTCAAAACGTTTCCTTTCATTATTCGATGCACTCAGAAACGGTAACTCTGGTTCTACGGCAGTGATCTTGTCATATCCACGCATCCGCCCAATTTCCTCGATGAGATCCCATTCGTCGCTTAAATCTGGACGACGGGTTGGCACAGTGACAAAGAGTGCCTCTTTCCCATTCACCTTCCGAACCGTGAGCCCCTGCAGAGCGAGATATTGCACCACTTCGAAAATAGGCACTTTCACGCCGAGTACACATTCTACTCTTGACAAAGCAAGTTCAATTTTCCGCTCTTTGCGTTTCTCAACACATTCATCACGCAGACCAAAAAATTTTCCTCCGGTCAGATCGTGTATGAGAGTTGCTGCCTCACGCGCTACCTCGGTCGGAAGATACGGATCAAGATTACGTTCAAACCGGTAACTTGCATCTGTCGCTAAACCATTGCGAATACGCATCCGGCGTATTGTCGCTCCATCAAAATTGGCGATCTCCAGAAAAACATTCGTCGTCTTGTGTGTCACACCAGATTGTTTCCCGCCCATCACACCAGCCAAGGCCAATACTCGCCTCGCATCCGCAATCACCAGATCCTGTATTGAGAGTGTTTTCTTCACCCCATTCAGCAGTTCTAACCGCTCACCCTTTTTCGCAAAACGAATATCAATACCTCCGGATAATTGATCCGCGTCAAACGCATGCAAAGGCTGTCCCGAAAGTAGCATGAGATAATTCGTGATATCCACGATATTGTTTACTGGGCGTAATCCGGAAACGAGCAAGCGCGTTTTCATCCAAAACGGTGATTCACCCACCACCACATCCTTAAACAGTAAACCGATATATCGCTTGCATGCCTTTTTCTCAACAATCCGTATTTTTGGAGCACGATTATAGGCAGGGATTTTGAGTGGCCTGGCTCGAGTCTCGGTAAACTGCGGAGCGTGCCCATCAAGTGCAGCGATCTCACGTGCCAGCCCCTCGTATGACAAAGCATCCGATCCTCGATCTGCCAAAATTTTGACATCCAAAATGGTGTCTGAAAGACCGATATATTTCGCAAATTCTGCGCCAATCGCAGCCTCTTCGTGTAACACCGCTATACCTTCATGATTATCTGAAAGTCCCAGTTCTTGCTCCGAACAGAGCATGCCTTCTGATTTTACCCCTCGAATCTCAGATTCTTTGATATCCATACCATTGGGAAGCACCGCGCCAGGCAGAGCCAGTGCTACCTTTTGCCCAACAGAAAGATTGGGCGCGCCACACACTACTTGTCGGACTGTATACTTTCCGATCTCGACCTGTGCGACTCGCAATCGATCTGCACCTGGATGAGGATCGACCGACAATACCTCGCCAACCACGACACTGTCCAAATGATGCGGATAACTTTCCACGGTTTCCACCTCAAAAGCGTGGCGCATCAGCAAATCTGCCACGCGATCAGCAGGTTTCTTCGTGCCAGATAATTCTTTCAACCAATGATAGGAGTATTTCATACAAGATATAATTGAACGACGAGAGAACACTACACCTGACTATTTCTTGCTCTACAAAATTTCATGTTTTTTACAAATCAGAATTGTTTCAGAAATCTGAGATCACCGCTCATAAAGAGACGAATATCGGCAATTTTATATTTCATCATCGCGAGACGTGTCAAACCGAAACCCCACGCAAAACCCTGATACGCTCCCCGCTTATATCCCACCGCCTCAAACACTTTCTGATTCACCATGCCCGCGCCACCGATTTCGAGCCAACCGGTTTTCTGACACACCGAACAACCCTTCCGCTCACACAGTACACAAGAAATATCGAATTCAAAAGAAGGCTCAGTGAACGGGAAGTAACTTGGCCGCAGACGAATATCAATTTTTTTCCCAAAAAAATGGCTAAAGAAGGTTTCTGCGATATATTTGAAAGTAGCTACCGTCACCTTTCCAGGTTCATCCACCATGAGACACTCGAATTGATGAAAGGTGTGTTCGTGTGAAGCATCTGTCGCTTCATTTCGAAAAATACGTCCGGGAACAATAATACGGATTGACGGTTTATGATCTTGCATATAACGCACCTGAACCGTTGAGGTATGAGTCCGAGGCAGATACGTGTGTTGCCAATGTTTCTCCGGCTTTACCCAGAACGTATCTTGCATATCGCGCGCTGGATGATCCTTGGGAAAATTCAGAGAATCAAAATTATTATATTCCGTCTCAAGTTCGGGACCGTCCCAGACACCAAAACCGAGCGTAGCGAAAATATCCGCAATCTCATTTTCCAAGAGCGTAATTGGATGGAAATGACCGACCGGTATTCGATCGCCTGGCGCGGTTACATCGATCCATTCTTGTTCCCAATCTACTCCCTCGCGCTCAATACGCTTCAGTGTAACCTGATAGAGAGCAGCGAGTTCCTGGTGAGCCGCCTGAGCAACAGGTCCAATGACACGTTTCTCTTCCGGTGATAAATCCTTGAGTCTTCTCAAAACATCATGAAGTTCACTCTTCCGGCCGAGATATTTGGTCTCCCACAAATCCAGCGCCTTCATATCTTTCAAAGACTCAAGTTCTGTTTTTCCCGCAGCAACAATGGTGGTGATCTTTTCCTGTAACATAAGTATGATGTATCACGGCAACATGCCTCTTACGTAAACACAATCCTGACAAACCGGTGACTTCCAACCCGCATGATCTTCCCATGATGCGTTTCTTTGGACAAGGTTAATGCCTCCACACTTGCGAGTTTACCATCGATCGACACTGCTCCCTGTTCGACTAAACGCCGAGCCGCGCTCTTACTTGGAGCTAATCCCGATAAGACCATAAATTCCAAAAGATTTTCATGGGCTTCATGAGATTCCACGTGTTCGGGTACTTTTTTCTCCGAAATGGTTTCGATGAAATACATCGCTGCTTGCGCTCCCTCGTCAGCACCATGATAGAGTGTGACTATTTCTCGTGCCAATCGAAGTTTTGCGTCACGCGGATTGAGTTCGTCATTCATTAACTTTGCCTCAATCACTTCTATCTCAGAAAGCGGCACCCGCGTGCAATGAATGTAGTATGAGATAATCTGCTCGTCCGAAACGCTCATTATTCTGCCAAACATTTCACGCGATGCATCGACAAGATTGATGGTATTCCCCCAACTCGAACTCATCTTGCGCCCATCAGTGCCAAGAATGAGATTGGTCATGAGGATATCCTGCGCTGGCTGACCATGAACCTCTTGCAATCTTCGTCCAGCCAAAAGATTAAAGCGCTGATCCGTGCCACCGAGTTCGACATCGGCCTGCACCGCCACACTATCGTATCCCTGCATGAGTGGATAGAGCATTTCGCGCAAAGACACTCGTTTCCCATCGTCAAGTCGCTTCTTAATATTCTCCCGCGCGATAAACTCGGCAACCGAAAAACATTCTGCCTCTCTCCCAATATCATCGAACCCGAGCGTCTTGAGCCATTCTGAATTCGTGTGTATTTCGGCTTTTGTGAGATCGATAAGTTTCCCCGCCTGATCGGTATACGTCCGCATATTTTTTTGTACAAGCTCCGGTTCTATCATTGGACGTTCACTGTCTTTATCGCTTGTATCACCGATTTGCCCTGTAAAATCCCCTATGATCAACACAATTTTGCAACCGAGGTTCTGGAAATCGCGCAGCTTCAAGAGTACCACAGAACGACCAAGATGGAGATTCGGACTGGTCGGGTCAATGCCAAGTTTGATACGCAACTCCTCACCTCGCAATAGACGTTCACGCAGATGATCCAAACCTATTACCTCGGCCACGCCGCGCGTCAGCAATTCTTCAATCTGTTGTTCCTTGGTCATACTCATATGTGACTAGCGAAGCGTGTCCTACACATAAAGAATTCGAAAAAATACCTATGCCCCTGTATATGCTTTTTCGTGAACCGCGAGTTGATGCTTTTCAGCGCATGGCCCGATGACTATCTGACTGTACTACTACTCGATATGCGAAAATAGCGGTTCTTTTATTTCAATCCGAGTCGTGCCTTCATAAGACGGATTTGATCATCACTCACCTGTCCACTTTTTTTCAAGGCTTCAATCTGTTCGCGAATTTCTTTCTCATGTTTCTTCACGTTTTTCGGCGTCATCATTTTCTGCATGAGTTTAGCGCGTTCACCCGGTTTCATTGCCATCAAACGCTTATACGCCAGACGTTGCAGCAGATTCATATCCTCTGGTTTTTTCAGGCTGGATACACCAGGTTGATTTTTGTTGGACGCGACTGGCGCGCTGCTTGATGCCTGTTGATCATCTTTTGCGAATGGATTCCACTTCATAATCGTATTGGTTATTTATTGGACTTCATCTTAAACCGTGTCACCAGTAAAGCGGAAGCAATATACACAGATGAATATGTTCCGAACAGCACTCCAATCAGAATGGCCAGTGAAAAATACCGAATACTCTCTCCACCAAAAACAGTAATGGCGAGTAAGGTGATAATCACTGTCATTGACGTATTTACCGAACGACCAAGGGTTTGATTGAGCGACCGATTTACGATCTCCTCAAAATTCGATTTCCCATGCTCACGCAATAGATTTTCGCGGATACGATCATACACTACAATCGTATCGTTCACCGAATATCCAAGGATCGTAAGCAACGCCGCGATAAACGGAACACCGACTTCAATATTATACCAGTGTCCAAGTGCCGAAAAGATACCAATCGTCACAAGGATATCATGCCCCAGCGCGATAACAGCGCCCAAACCGTATTCCCAAGAGGTCACGGGAAACGCTACCCTACGGAAAGCCCAGGTGATATACAATGTAATACCAATAATAGAAAGAATCACTCCTATGACGGCATTCTTTTTCATCTGCCGAGAAACCGATCCCCCGATGAAATTGGTTCGTAATTGTTTGACATTCTCGTCTAATCCTCTGAGTTTTTCGAGTACCTGATCATTGGCGTTTTCATCAGATGAAAGATAACGAAGAAGCATCGCGCTATTTTCCGTGGGTTGCACCGTCAAGCTCCGAAGACTGAGTGGACTCAGAGCCTCTGTCACTGCGGAAACTTCCGGGATCGAATCAGGAGTGAATTGCACCTCCATCAGAGTCCCACCCTTAAAATCAATGCCGAGACGCAGTCCCCACGATCCAATAGCTACCAGCGAGAGCAGTATCACTACCCCCGAAAACATATAAGCGTATTTCCTCCTCTCGATAATCCGTAGCATACTTTTGGTCAATTCTGTTCAAAAACTTTCCCTCCCGGAAGGAGCAACCATGGCCGTTTCTCTGCCCATGGTCCGATAAGGAAACGAAGCATTACCCGCACGAGAATCACCGCTGTGAACATCGACAACAATACACCGATCGTCAAAATAAGCGCAAACCCCTTCACGAAACCTGTCCCCATACCGATGAGAATAAAAGTAGTGATCAGAGTCGAATAGTTGCCATCACGAATACTTGGCCAGGCACGACGAAAACCCTCATCCAGAGCCTTATACATATTTTTTCCGTAAGACAGCTCCTCACGTGTACGTTCAAATATCAGCACGTTGGCATCAACAGCCATACCAATCGAGAGAATAAAACCCGCAATACCCGAGAGTGAGAGGGTAATATTAAACGGTGTGTATCCAGAGAGTTTAAAAATAGACAAAAGCATAGCCGAATAGATCACCAGCGCAATAACGGATACAAGGCCAAGGAAGCGATAGTAAAAGATGATAAACACTGCCACAGCCGCGAGACCCATCAGGCCAGCGAAAAGACTTTGTTTCAAGGCTGCCGAACCAAGCGACGCATCAACGCTTTGCTCACTTTCAAGCACGATCGGAACCGGTAGCGCGCCCTCGTTCAGTCGTTTTACCAGCGCACTTGCTGTCGTTACGGTATAATTCCCAGTGATCACCGCTCGACCATCCAAAATCTCCACCTGCACGGTCGGAGCGGTCACGATTTGTCCGTCAATCAAGATAGCAATCTGTTTACCGATGCTCCGTTGCGTCAAATCAGCGAACAGCTTGGTCCCTTCATCATCAAATTGCAATGACACCTGAGGGGCGCCCATACCCTGACCCTGATAACTCACCGCGGCGCTCTCCAGATTTTTTCCCGTAAGTCCTGTCACCTTATATTTCAGATCAGGAATCTGATCCAGTGTATATTTCAGAAAAAGAATATGCGCGCCACGGACTTCTCGACTATCACCCTCGCCACGCTCCTCGACCTTTTTTATGATATGCCACCCATACTGACTCTCGACTAATTGTGGCCACACCGTTCCCGCTTGAAAATTTTCGTCAAAAAGCACTGTATCAAAGGACTCTACAAATTTCCCCTTGGTGACAAAACCAAGATCGCCGCCTTGATCCTTTGAACCTGGATCAGCACTATTCACGGTAGCCAGTGTTGCAAAATCATCTCCCGCTACAGCGCGTTGAAACACAGACTCCGCTTGCAGCTTATTCGAAGCGTTGTACGTATCAATCTGTTTCTGCCCTTCCTCACCTGCTTCCTCACGAAACTCCAAAAGCGGCGTTTCTTTTATTGTCTTCTTAGCCTGCTCGATATCCTTCACGCCCGGCAATTCAACAACAATGTAATGGTCTGTCCCAATATTCAATTGTTGCACCAGTGGTTCCCCAACACCAAATGCGTTCACGCGACGTTCAATGACCGCTTCGGCGGCCGACAACGCTTCGTCGATCTTCTCATCTGGTATCTGCGACACATCCGCTCTATACTCCAAATGAATACCTCCCTGTAGATCAAGACCTAAGTTCATCTTGAAGTGTTCTTCAAGCCATTCGACGGACTGTGGTAACCAGGTGATCTGCGGGTACGCAATCACGCCAGACACAAGCCCGAGCAAGAGAACAAGCACGAATTGGAGGCGGGTTTTTCTTTGGTGAATCATATACACCTGAGTATAGCCAAATGTTTCTTTTCACGCAAATGTAAGCCTTTTCCGCTCCATAATCAGTTGAAAATCGTACGTATCACCCGCACTATATCACCCGGACTGAAACCTGAGTCATTTCATATTGCCTCCCTAAATTCAGACGATCCCGCTACCTGCATCCGAGTGCACAAAGACCCTGATACCTGTTTGGATTCCTCCATTCCTCAACCAACAAACTATATCCATGCCTATCAGAATATCAGATTATAACGTAAGTGTATGGGATCAATCAGGCTTTTGTACCTTATACATCTCTTGAATAGACTTCATGAAGAATTCGTTGGGCCAATTTTCGGAAAAATTAAAAGGGGAGGAAAGTTTGAGAAGAGAAAAAACGGCCCGCTTGGCAGCAGGCCATTTTGGCTTAGTTGAAGCAAGTTTTTTGAGCGTTACTTCTTCTCTGGCTTCTTCATTGAAGCAAGTCCAGACTGCATTCGGAATATCGCAGCATCCATAAAAACCGGTGTGACGATGTCACACACAAATGCCTCTTCCTCTGCATTGAGTTCTCCTCGCAAAAAAGCTTCAGCTACAGACAGGCATGTGCCACCGAACCGATCCACCAACATCTGGCCACCGTCAGTCCAACAAGTTATTTTTGCCATTATTGCCTCCTATTTGAGATTGTCCAACTTAGAC